>DASZCY010000001.1:0-2145 GCA_035942615.1 Solirubrobacteraceae bacterium
CTGGAGAAGAACATCCGCGAGAACGTCAACCACACCTCCATCGTGGCGTGGTCGGTGGGCAACGAGCTGTCCTCGCGGCCCGGCCCCGAGCAGGGCGAGTACCTGCGTCGCGCGGCCACCAGCGCCCGGCGGATGGACCCCACCCGGCCGGTGGGCTACGCCTTCGCCGCCTACCCGTCGGCGGGCTGCCAGGAGGAGTACGCCCCGCTGGACATCATCGGCATCAACGACTACTTCGGCTGGTATCCCGGACCCAACGGCCAGATCGCCGACCGCGAGCTGCTCAGCCAGTACCTCGACCAGGCCCGCGCCTGCTATCCCGACAAGGCCCTCGCGATCACCGAGTTCGGCGCGGAGGCCAACCGCAGCGGGCCGGTGGAGGAGCGAGGGACCTTCGAATTCCAGCAGGACTTCATCAACTACCACCTGGGGGTCTTCGCCACCAAGCCGTGGTTGAGCGGCGCCACCTACTGGGCGATGCAGGAGTTCCGCGTGCGCCCGAACTGGGAGGGCGGCAACCCGCGCCCCAACCCACCGATCCACGAGAAGGGCGTGCTGCGCTTCGACGGCACACGCAAGCCGGCCTGGTCCGACCTGCAGCGCTCCTTCTCGGCCACCCAGCAGTTCGGCGTCCCGCGGTAGGCGAGGGGTGCCGGAGGCGGCCCGCGGGTGGCGGAGCGCCCAGATGGCCGCGGAGCCGGGTCCCGCGCGAGGTCACCGCCGGAGGCGGGCTCCCAGGTCGCGATAGCGACACATCCTCCTGCGCGCCGGGTCGCGCACCGCGGCCCTTCGCTACCCTCCCCCGTCGGCCATGGCCTCCCGCACCGCCACCAAGCTCGAGCTGCAGTTGCGCGATCCCTCCGGGGGCTCGCGCGCGGCCCGCCGCCTGCGCCGCACCGGCGCGGTGCCCGGCGTGCTCTACGGCGATGGGCGCGAGCCGGTCTCCTTCCAGGTCGACGCCCGCGTGCTGCGCCACGCCCTGGCCGCCCGCGGCGCGGTGCTCGAGCTGGCCCTCGACGGCGCGACCCAGCCCGCCGTGCTCAAGGACGCCCAGGTTGATCCCGTGCGCGGCGGCACGCTGCACGTCGACTTCCTGCGCGTGCGCCTGGACGAGAAGATCGAGGCCACCGTCTTCCTGGAGCTGACCGGCGCCGACCAGGCCCCGGGCGTCATCGAGGGCGGCGTGCTCGACCAGGTGACCCGCGAGCTGAACGTCGAGGCGCTGCCCGGCGACCTGCCCGAGTCGATCTCCCACGACGTCTCGGGCATGCAGATCAACGAGACCGTCACCCTCCAAGCCGTCCGCGCCCCCTCGGGCGTCACCCTCCTCGACGACCTCGAGGAGACGGTGGTCGCCAGCCTCATGCCGCCCAACGTCGACGCGGACGCCGAGGAGGAGGAGATCGAGGCCGAGACCGAGGTCGTCGGCGAGGTGGGAGAGGGTGCCGGGGAGCTCGAGGGCTCCGAGGCGGACGCGGGGGCGGGCGACGTCCCCACCGACCACTCCGGCGAGTAGGCCGAGCAGGGCGTGCCCCTGCGCCGCGGCGGCGGGGCGAAGGTCCCCGCCCCGGTCGACTGGCTCATCGTGGGCCTGGGCAACCCCGGGCCGCGCTACGCGGGCACGCGCCACAACGTCGGCTTCCTGGTCGCCGACGCGCTGGCCGCGCGCTGGGGGCTGCCGCGCCCGCGCAAGGCCTTTCAGGGACTGGTGGCCGACGGGCGCACGGGGCCGGGCGGGCCGCGCGTCGCGCTGCTATGGCCCCAGACCTACATGAACGAGGCCGGGCGCTCGGCCGGCCCGGCGCGCGGCGCGCTGCGGGTACCCACCCTGGAGCAGGTGCTCGTCCTCCACGACGAGATCGACCTGCCCTTCGGAGAGGTACGAACCCGCGTCGGGGGAGGCCTGGCCGGTCACAACGGGCTCAAGTCGCTGCGCGCCGAACTGGGCGATCCCGGCTTCGGGCGGGTGCGCATCGGCGTGGGCCGTCCGGACTCCACCGACCCGGAGATCGTGGCCGGCTACGTGCTGGGGCGCTTCAGCGAGCCGCGCGAGAAGGTCGCCGCGCTCGTGGACCGCGCGTGCGACGCCGCCGAGCGCGTGGTGCTCGGCGGCTGACCAGCCTCGCGAGCGGGACGTCGTGGGAC
>DASZCY010000002.1:0-12065 GCA_035942615.1 Solirubrobacteraceae bacterium
CGAGCATGAGCGCGGGCGCGACGAGGTAGCTGAGGAGGAAGAGCTCGGTCATGCCGGCACCGCCGGGAGGGACGGGAGGCGACGGTCGCCCCCCAGGCATCATGAAACCCGGCACGGTTCACCGGTTGCGGGCGCCGGCGAGTGTAGGCAGACCTCGGAGAGCCTCCGCTAGCATCGCCCGCCGTGCCCACCGTGCTCGTCGTCGGCGCCGGACTGACCGGCTGCACGCTCGCCCACCGCCTGGCTCACCAGGGCGTCGGTTCGGTGCTGCTCGAGCGCGGCGACGTGCCCGGGGGCCTGATCCGCTCCGAGCACATGGGCGGCGTCCTCTACGAGCCCCACGGCTCGCACATCTTCCACACCGAGGATCAGGAGGTGTGGGAGCTGGCCAACGCGATGACGCCCTTCAACGACTATCGCCATCGCGTCGACATCAACGTGGAGGGCAGGATCCTCAACTGGCCGATCCTCCTGTCCGACATCGATCGCCAGTCGCGCGGCGAGGAGATCAAGGCCGAGCTCGAGGAGCGGCGCGACGTGGACGCCGCCGCGCGCGCCGAGGCCTCGAACTTCGAGGAGTGGTTCCTGGAGCTGATGGGCCCGATCCTCTACGAGCGATACATCAAGCCCTACACCGAGAAGCAGTGGGGTCGCCCGGCGCGCACGCTCTCGGCGCAGTGGGCGCCGCGTCGCGTCTCGGTGCGCTGGGACAATGACCCCTATCTGTTTCCCGACCCCTACCAGGGCTGGCCGGCGGGACCCAACGGCTACACGGACCTGATCGACGGGCTGCTCGAGCACGAGCTCATCGGACTGCGCACCGGCATCGACGTGACCCTCGAGGATCTCGAGTCCCATGCGCGCGAGGTCGAGGCCGACAGCATCGTGCTGACCTGCCCGCTTGACGTGTTCGCCGGCGAGCGCTTTGGCCGCCTGGACTGGCGGGGGATCATCGTGCGCAACGTGCACATCCCCCACGTCGAGCACGCGCAGGGCGCGATGGTCGTCAACTACCCCGGCCTGGAGTACCCGTTCATCCGCATCCACGAGACCAAGCACGCCTCGCGCCAGCAGTGCGAGGGCACGGTGCTGGGCTTTGAGTTCACCAACGCACCGACGCGCTACTACCCCATTGAGCTGCCCGAGAACAGGGCCCTCAACGACCGCTACCAGGATTTCCTGCGCGGGGAGATCGGCCGCGACCGCGTGCACTTCGCCGGCCGCCTGGCCAACTACCTCTACATCGACATGGACGACTGCATGCGCCAGGCCCTAGACGCGTCGGTCGAGGTCCTGGACGGCTTGGTCGGTGCGCGCCCGTCGGTGCCCTGATCGGGCGCCCCGCTAGGGGTGCGGCCCCGCCCGTCGTCAAGGCCTCACGTAGTTGTCTCGTCTGCCGGGGCAGCTGTACCACGGCGCCTCCGCTCAACTGCCGCTTGGAGCATCTGTCTGGCTCGGACCGTGACGGGCACCAAGCCGTGGGGGACGAGGAGCGCAGGGAGGCTTTGCGTCCAGAACTCCCCCAGCCGCCAATAGTGACGCGTCATGGCCACCAGCAGTCGCACGTCGCCAGCGAGCGTGTGTCCGGGCTGGAGCTTGTAATGGCCGATCATGGCCGAGCTCAGCTGCGTACGACGAGCGTTGGAGATCGCTGCGCGGTACAGCGGTGAGCGCACCCCGAACATCGCGGCCCAGATCGCCGAGCGGTCCTCCGTCACCTTGATGGTGTAGTCGGCCAGCTCCAAGGAGAACGTGCTCTCGACAGCCGCCACGCCGACACGGTGGCGCACGAGCTGTTCACCGTGCCACCGCCATCGGGGCGCCTCGGTGACCATCGCCCCGAGGATCGCGACGTGCGGGAAGGTGCGACCGGCCGCGACGCCCTCCGGCCCGAGGCCGGCGACCGCTCGCTGCCACGCTGCACGGCGAACGATCTGCGTGGAGATGTAGTCCTGCAGCAGCGCCAGGTCGGCGAACACGGCATCGGCGGACTCGTACCGCTTGCGTTCGTTCGCGGGCACGACCCGCGGGTCGTCGTGCAGGACCTCGGGTGGGTCGGCGTCGTCCACGTTGATCCTGTTGACCGTGATCCCGGTGAGGTCTGGCTCGTCGTCCAGGAGCTTCACGACGGTGGCCAAGGCGCCCGGCTCCAGCGTGTCGTCGGAGCCCAGCAGCCAGCAGAAGTCATCCTGTGCGAGGTCCACGACCTTCAAGAGGTTGGTGGTGAAGCCCACGTTCTCCTCGAAGCGGTGGGTGATGAGCGCCTCGCCCAGGGTCGCCCGGTGACGCTCCAGCACCGCTGGTGTCCCGTCGCGTGAGCCGTTGTCGCTGACGCAGAAGTGGATGCGCTCGCGGAAGTCCGCCGTGAGCTGCGCGGTGGCGCTCCCCAGCGCTCGGTCCAGCATTTGCGCCCGGCCATCATGGGTGGGGATGCAGATGGAGAGGGTGGGCATGTCGAGGCGCTGTCGCGCGGCGGGGCACTGTACAGGCCGTCCAAGCCACGCTCGGTGCCGCCTACGCTGAGGCGATGAGCGCGGCCGCCACCGATCCTCGTCGACCGGCCGTCGATGTCCTCGATACCCCGGAGGCCGGGGCGCTTGCCATCCGTGGCAGCGCCGTGCGCACGCTCGGCTACGTCGTCGGAGCGTTGCTCGCGGTGGTCTCCGCGCCGCTGCTGGTGCGCCACCTAGGGGTTGTCGACTTCGGGCGGTACTACACCGTCATCTCCCTCGTAGCGCTCGTGGGGGGCGTCACCGACATCGGGCTAGCGACGGTGGCGGTCCGCGAGTACGCTGCTAGGACGGGAGCGGACCGTGACGCGTTCATGCGTCAGATCCTCGGTGCCCGGCTCCTTCTCAGTGTCGTCGGCGTCCTTGGCGCCATGGGCTTCGCTGTGCTGGCCGGCTACGGGAGCGAGCTGGTCATCGGCACGGCGCTGGCCGGCGCCGGGCTCGTGATCACCGTCGTCGCACACACCTTCGGCGTCCCGCTCTCGGTGCACTTGCGCATGGGGTGGCTGACGGGCATCGATCTCCTTGGCAAGGTGCTGACGCTCGCCCTCGTCGTTGCGCTGGTCCTGGTCTCCTCGGGGTTGGTCGGATTCCTGGCCATCGCCATCCCGGCCGGTTTGGTGACGCTCGTGCTGACCACGGCAATCACGAGAAAGGACGTCTCGCTTCGACCTTCGCTGAAGACCACCGAGCTGCGCCGCCTTCTGCGTGACACGCTCCCGCTCGCTGTTGCGACGGTCCTCAACACCGTCTACGCCCGTGTGGTGATCATCATCATGTCCCTGATCGCGACCGGGCTGGTCACGGGCTACTTCGGCACGGCGGCCCGTGTGGTGGAGGTGGCCGTGGGCGTTCCGGTTGCCCTCATCGGTACGACCTTCCCCATCTTCGCCCGCGCTGCCCGTGACGACGAGGCACGGCTGCGCTACGTCCTCCAGCGCGTGGGAGAGGTAGCGCTCATCGGAGGCGTCTGGATGACGCTGGCCATGGCCGTCGGCGCCGGGGCGGTCAGCGATGTGCTCGTGGGCGGGACGCAGTCGGAGCCGGTGGCCGACGTCCTGCGAATCATGGCCCTGGCTCTCGTCCCGGTGAGCCTGAACGTCACCTGGCAGACCGCTTTGGTGGCGCTGCACCGCCACCGCGATCTGCTGGTCGTCAACGGGCTTGCGCTGGTCTCGATCGTGGTCTTGACCTTCGCCCTCGTGCCGTCCCTCGGGGCCACGGGGGGCGCCCTGGCAGTTGTGGGCGGCGAGGCGCTGCTGGCGACGATGTCCGCGGCCGCTCTGCTGCGCGCTCGGCATGGACTGCGCCTCGGGTTACGTCTGGTGTCGCGACTAGCCGTGGCCACCGCTCTCGCACTAACGGTGACCGTAGCGTCACCGGTCCCGGACGCGGGGCGGATCGTGCTCGTCACGCTGGTCTACGTCGGCGTCCTGGCCGCTCTACGCGCCTTCCCCGGTGAGGTCCGCGACGCGTTCCGTCAGCGCCTGCGCGGCGGCCCGCCGTCGGCCTGATGGCGCGCCGGGGCTTCGCCCGATTCGCTGCCCGCTAGGCTCACCCGCCGTGTCCCGCGTGCAGATCGTCTCCATCCTGGCCATGGCCCTGCTGTTCGTGCTCGTCTTCGAGCTCGTGCGCCGCCGGCGGCTCATGGAGCGCTACGCCCTGCTGTGGCTGTTCAGCGCCGCGACCCTGCTCATGCTGGCCGTGTGGCGGAACGTGCTCGAGCTGTTCGCCAACGCCGTGGGGATCTTCTATGCGCCGTCGGCCCTGTTCGCCATCGCACTGGGCTTCGTCCTCATGCTGCTCCTGCACTTCTCTCTGGTCATCTCGCGCCTGGCCGATCAGAGCAAGGTGCTGGCCCAGCGGGTGGGGCTGCTCGAACGCGAGATCGATGTGCTGCGCATGGACCGCTCGCTGAGCGAGATCGAGCGTGGCGGGCCCGGCGCCGAGCGCGGCGGTGATCGCCAGACGGCAACGCTGCCTGCGGGCGATCCGCCTCGCTGAGCAGCGCGACATGCCCGAGGTATCGGTCAGCGTCTGCGCCGTCGTCCCGGTCGGGGCCCGGCTGGACACCCAGACCCGTGCGCCCGACGCCACGGTCGCGATCGGCCGTGGCCGGGCCGGTCTCGCGGATGCCGTGCGCGCGGCGGCGGCCACGGGGGCGACCTGGCTATGGCTCCTCGACGCCCGCGTGCGCCCCGATGCGGCCGCCTTGGAGGAGCTGCTGGCGCCGCTCCCCGCCACCGCCGCGCTGGGCAATCCGGTCCTGTTCGCGGGCAAGGTCGTCGGCGCTGACGGGCGTCTTGATGCCGACGCACCGCCGTGGCCGCGCCTGCTGGCGCGCGAGCTGGCCATGGCCGGTGCCGACCACCGTCTCGCCGCACTGCGCGCTGCGCGCTATGGCTCCCTGCTCGTGCACCGGCGCGCGGTCGAGCAGCACGGCCCGCCGCGTCCGGAGTTTGCCGACGCGGGCGATGACCTCGAGTGGACAGGACGCGTCCTGCGCGACGAGCCCGGCTACCTGGCGCCCCGCAGCGTCGCGGTGCGCGTACGCGACGGGCAGCCCGACCCTCTGGCCTTCGCCGCCAACCGTATGCGCATCCTGCGCGGCGACGGGTGGCGCGGGCAGGAGAAGGCGTGGTTCGGCTTCCTGTTCGCCCAGGACCTCAGCCAGCGCATCACCGCCCGCCCCAGCGAGGCGGTGCGGCTCGCGCGCGCGCTCGTGCGCGGCCTGCGCAGCCCGGCCTGATGAACTCGATCGTCCCGATCGCCAACCGCCGGAGCACACCCCCGACGGAGTTGGTCACCGCTGGGCGGAACTGGCGGCGGGGGCACTGTCCGTGGGCGTGGCCAGGCGCCGGCTTCGCTGCAGGACGGTGAGGCCGTGGCGGATGACCCGGGAGGAGTGCAGATGGATCTGTGCGAACTCGGGGTGGACATCGCGCAGCCAGTTCACGAACGCTCGCTCGTCGGGTTGGTGGACGAATTCGTCCGCCGTGACCCAGCCCTCCGGGGTTTGGGCAGCGAACCTGGCGTGCGGGGGCATGCCGGCGACCAGGTGCGCCGGCCACGCGCCTGTGTCGTGCACGACGACGATGGCGTCGTCGGCCAGCAGCGCCTCGACCCGGTCGAAGGTGGCGCGGTTGATGTCGAGGTCGTGTGATGCGTCGAGGAACACGAGGTCGATGGGGGCGAACTCCACGTCGGCGGCGGTGATCTGATCCTGGGACTTGCGATGGAAGGTGAAGTTCGGGTGGGGAAACCCGCGAGCGATCGCGGCCGCCTCCTCGGAGATGTCAAACGAGTGCACGCGCGAGTCCGGCGGCAGGGCCTGCAGGAAGTTCAGTGCGCTGTCGCCCATGAGAAAGCCGAACTCGACGATGACGGCGGGCCGGATGGTCCGCACGATCCCGTGGAGCACCAGCGCCTCGTCGCGCTGCAGCGGGCCGATGGCAGTCTCCTCGGGGATGAAGGCGAGGTGGGCGAGGTCGTAGCGCTTGGCACGCAGGCGAGGCACCACGGCGACCAGCGCCTGACGGACGCGTGGGAAGCGGATCAGCGCACGGCGCAGCAGCGTCGCGGGGGCGGCGGTGGCAAGCATCGGCGGCAATGTAGCGAGCGCTGGTCGGCGAGCGAGCGAGGCCACTCTCCCTGCGCACGGTGATCTCGAGCGAGGGGTGGGAGCGACTACGCCGGGACGGTCTTGGTCGCCGGCTTGGCGCCGTCGCGCAGCCCCCGTCCCACCGTCGCGAGACTCTCGCGGCTGAAGCCGTTGTTGCGCAGGTAGGCGTTTGTCGTGAAGCCCAGGAACCAGATCACCGACAGCTTCTCGCGCTTGGACCAGGCCCGGCCGCGCAACATGTAGAGGCTGTTGCGCACGTGGTAGTAAAAGCGCCCGCCGGTGTCGGTCACCGCGGTGTAGGCCGTCTTGGTCTTGTGCACCACGACACTGTCGGGTACCAGGTAGCCGGCGCGGTGACGGGTGACCCGGGCCGTGTACTCGATGTCGTCGCTCCACAGGAAGAAGTGCTTGTGGGGCAGGCCATGCTCGTCGATCGCGCTGCGGTGCACGAGCAGGGACACGAAGGTGCTGGCGCGGATGGGCAGGAAGCCGTGCTCGCAGCTGAGGATGAACCGCTCGGTGCGGTCGCGCTCGAACCCGGGGTGGTTCATGGGGTGCAGCGAGCCGTCCGTCCACACCACCTTGCTGGCCAGCAGGGCGGGGGCGGGCAAGCCGTCCATCGCGTCGGGGGCGCGCACCAGTTGGGCCAGCGCGTCGGGTGCCGGGATGGTGTCGTCGTCCATCAGCCAGATCCACTCCGCCCCCGCGGCATGGGCAGCCTTCAACCCCTCGTGGAAGCCGCCGGCGCCGCCCTGGTTCTCGCTGAGCGCCAGCAGCTCCACCTCGAGATGCTCGCGGCGCACGAGCTCTGCGGTGCCGTCCGTACTCGCGTTGTCCACGACGATGACCCGGTCGGGGGCGTGGGTCTGGCTGCGAAGCGCGGCCAGGCATTCCTGCAGCAGCTCCTTGCGGTTGTAGGTCACGACGATCGCGAAGATGGGAGCCGCGTCAGCGTGGGCCATTGACCTAGCCTATCCGGCGGGATGTCATCGATCCGGCGCCTCTCCTCATGACTTCTCCCCGACTTCCCCGCGCCAAGGCCGATCTTGTCGCCGCCGGCCGGGAAGGCGCTCGGCGCGCGTTCTTTCGCTCGCGCGTCCTGCGCCGAGCCCTGGTGCTTGTGCTCTGGCCGCGGCTGCGCCGGCAGACATTCGACCTCGCCCACCTGTCCTTCTACCTGGAGGAGGAGGCCATCGGGCCGGTCCAGCGCGACGAGGCGCTCCTGCTGCACGCGCTCACGCGCGTGGTGCGCCCACGGGTCATCGTGGAGGTGGGCTTTCTCGGCGGGATGAGCTCGCTGAACTTCCTGCTGGCGATGGACCCGTCCGCGAAGCTGTACGCCTTCGACATCAGCGCGGAGTCCGAGCGCTTGGCCCGTACGCACTTCCGCGGTCGGTCCGCCTTCTCGTTCCAGCGCAAGTCCCAGGAAGAGATCATCCCCGCGGACGTCGACTTCCAACGCGTCGACCTCCTGTTTCTGGACGCCTCGCATGAGCTGGCACTCAACATCCGTACATTCGAGCGCATCCACGAGCTGATGGCCGACGACGGCATCGTCGTCATCCACGACACGGGCACCTGGCACCGAGACCGCGTCCCGTCCGCCTATCGCGAGACCTTCCGCAGTCACCCCTACGCGGACAACTGGATCGGTGACGAGGAGTACCAGCATCAGCCCGAGGAGCGTGAGTTCGTGAACTGGATTCGCGAGACGCATCCCGAATATGCGCAGTTGCAGCTGCACACGACGAGGACGCTGCGCCACGGTATGACGCTGCTGCAGCGAGGCCGTCCGCTGGCGACCAACCCGGAGCTGTCGGCGAGGCTGCGGGCGCAGCTGCCGGCGCGGCAGGGCTAGCAGGGCGGGATCCATGACCGGCCACCTGCCCGCCCGCGAGACGGCGACGCGGACCCGGGTCTGCGCCGCCGTGGTGACCTACAATCGCCGGGAGCTGCTGGTCGAGTGCCTCGACGCGCTGCTGGCCCAGACCCATCCGCTCGAGCGCCTGTACGTCGTCGACAACGCGTCGACCGATGGCACCGCCGACCTCCTGGGTGAGCGCGGGCTGCTCGAGGACGAGCGGGTGGTCTTCGAGCGCCTCGAGCGCAACCTGGGCGGCGCGGGAGGCTTCGCGCGGGCCATCGACCGCGCCCGCCAGGACGACTGCGACTGGATCTGGGTCATGGACGACGACACCGAGCCCCCGCCCGAGGCGCTCGCGCGGCTGCTCGCCTCGCCCGCGTCCGGCGATCCGGCGGTCGCTGCGCTTGCGCAGAAGGTGGTCAGCACCGATGGCGGCCTGCAGCTGGGCGCCCGCGGGCACTTCCGCGGCCGGCCGCGGCCCCTGCCGGCCGAGGCCTACCGCGACGGCGCGCTACCCGACCTGGGCTTTGCGACGCTGGTGGGGATGCTGGTGCGCGCCGAGGTCGCGAGGGCCACCGACCCGCCGCGGCCCGAGTTCTTCATCTGGGGCGACGACTACGAGTGGTGCCTGCGCCTGCGCCGCCACGGCGCGCTGCGCCTGGTCCCCGAGAGCGCGATCGTCCACAAGGACGTGGGCCATGGCTTCGAGACGCGCCGCTCGCGCTGGGTCCGGCGCCTCACGCGCCTGGACTACGGCGCCACGCCCTACGCCGGCTTCTGGCGCAACATGTGCGGCATCCGCAACTTCGTGTGGACGCGCAAGCACTACGAGGGGCAGTCCGCTCTGGGCGCCGTGGGCACCGTGGCGCAGTTCATCGTCAAGGCGCTGCTCTTCGACGAGCGGCCCTTCGCGCGCATCCCGTGGATCGTGCGCGCCGGCATCGACGGGCGGCTCGGGGTCTTTCACACCGTCACCCCCCAGGAGTGGGCGGAGCGCCTGGCCGCCGAGCGGCGATGAGGGTCTGCGCGGCGGTCGTCACCTACAACCGCAAGGAACTGCTGGTCGAGTGCCTCGACGCGCTGCTGGCCCAGACCCACCCGCTGCGCAGCGTCGTCGTGGTGGACAACGCCTCGACGGACGGCACCCCGGAGCTGCTGCGCGAGCGCGGGCTGACCCAGCGCGACGACGTGCGCTACCTGCGCCTGGAGGACAACCGCGGTGGAGCGGGGGGCTTTGCCGCCGCCGTGGAGGCCACGCGGGCCCAGGACTGCGACTGGATCTGGCTGATGGACGACGACGCCGAGCCGGCGCCCGACGCGCTCGAGCGCCTGCTGGACGCCCCGCCGGCGGCCCAGGCGGCGACCGTCGCCCTGTGTCCCAAGGTCGTCTATGCCACGGGGAACATCGACGCCAACCAGCGGGGACACTTCCACCGTCGGTTGCGGCCATTGCCCGCCGGCGAGTACCGCGACGGCCACCACCCCTCGCTGGGCTTCCTGTCCTTCGTCGGCGCGCTGGTGCGCACCTCGGCCGCGCGTGCGCTCGACCCCCCGCGCGCGGAGTTCTTCGTCTGGGGCGACGACGTGGAGTACTCCTTCCGCCTGCGGCGCCTGGGCGACCTGCGCCTGGTCAGCGAGAGCGTGATGGTGCACAAGCGCGTCACCCACCTCTACGAGAACCGCCGCTCGCGCTTCTGGAACGCGATCCTGCCCGGCCAGTTCTGGCCCACGCCGCTCGAGCGCTTCTGGCAGAACCTCTGCGGGCTGCGCAACTACCTGTGGACCAAGCGAGAGTACGAGGGTCAGGGCACCCTGTCGGCCGTCGGGACGACCGTCCAGTTCATGATCAAGGCGCTGCTCTACGACGAGCAGCCGCTGCGGCGCCTGCCGTGGATCGTGCGCTTCGCGCGCCAGGGCCGGCGCGGCGAGTTCCACACCATCCCGCCCGCGCGCTGGGTGGAGATGGTGCGCGCGGGCGAGGTGTAGGGCGCCCACCCTGGTCGGGTACGCTGACCCCCGGTGCCGATGATGCGCAGCTTTCCCCCGCCGGCTGCGTCCTAGCTCCCCGCCCATGTCCGGAAAGCTCGCGATCGTCCCCGCCTACAACGAGGAGGCCAGCGTCGCCTTCGTCGTGCGCGAGCTGCGCGAGCACGCCCCGGAGTTCGACGTCCTCGTCGTCGACGACGGCTCGACCGATCAGACCAGCCGCGTCGCGCGTGAGGCCGGAGCAGCGGTGCTGCGGATGCCGTTCAACCTGGGCATCGGGGGAACCGTGCAGGCCGGCTACCAGTACGCGCTCGAGCGCGACTACGACTTCGCGGTGCAGGTCGACGGCGACGGCCAGCACGAGGCGCGCGAGGTCTCCACGCTGCTGGGCCACCTGCGCTCCAACCCCGACACCGACATGGTCACCGGTTCGCGCTTCCTGCGCATCGACGGCGACTGCCACCGCAGCACGCGGTCGCGACGGGCGGGCATCGCCATCTTCGCGCGGATCCTCTCGCTGGTCACCGGCCAGCCCGTCACCGACCCGACGTCGGGCTTTCGCATGACCAACCGCCGCGGCATCGCGCTCTTCGCGCGCGACTACCCCCACGACTACCCCGAGGTCGAGGCGGTGCTCATGATCCACGCCCACCGGCTGCGCAGCGCCGAGGTGCCCGTGCGGATGCGTCCGCGCACGACCGGCGTGTCGTCGATCAACCCCTCCCGGTCGGCCTACTACATGATCAAGGTGCTGCTGGCCGTCTTCGTGGGCCTGTGTCGCACCCGGCCGGTGGTCGAGGCGGGCGACCGCTCGCCGGTCACCGCCGAATCCTCGATCTAGATGGCCGGCCACAGGGCGCCAGCCCCGCGGACGACCGGTCGGGGTCTCGCCTCGGCCCTTCCGCGCTCGAGCGTCTCTGCGGTGGTGGTCACCTACCGCGAGGTCGATCTCACCTTGGCGGCGGTGGCCAGCCTCAAGGCGCAGTCGGTCCCCGTGGAGCAGATCGTGGTCGTCGACAACGACCCTGAGCACTCGGTGCGAGAGCCCATGCAGGCCGCCCACCCCGACGTGCTCCTGCTCAACGAGGACAACATCGGCTACGCCCCTGCCTGCAACCGGGGTGCCGCGGTCAGCTCGGGTGAGTGGTTGTTCTTTCTCAACCCCGACGCCGCTGCGGCGCCGGACTGCCTGGAGCGACTGCTCGCCGTGGCCGACGAGCACCCCCAGGCGGGCATCGTCACTCCGCAGATCCTGTTCCCGGACGGCGAGACCATCAACGCGGGGGAGAACCAGATCCACCTGACGGGCATCGCCTGGTGCGGGCGCTACCAGGAGCCCGCCGAGGATGCGCCGCCGCGCCCGGTGCTCATCACGACGGGGGCGGCGATGCTCGTGCGCAGCGCCCTCTACCGCCGGCTCGACGGCTACTGCGACGAGTTCTTCCTCTTCTACGAGGACCCCGACCTCTGCTGGCGAGCCTGGCTGGTGGGCAGCGAGGTCTGGTACGTGCCCCGCGCCAAGGTGCTCCACCATTACAGCTGGGGCCCGAGCGGGCGCAAGTTCTTCTTCCTCGAGCGCCACCGGGCGCTGTCGGTGCTGACCAACTTCCGCTGGTCCACCCTGGTGGTCCTCGCGCCCCTGCTGGTGGCCACGGAGGCGGCACTGCTCGTGGTCGCCACCCGCGAGGGGTGGCGCGCGGAGAAGTTGCACGCGTACGCCTCGGTGTGGGGGATGCGCGGCTGGATGCGCGCGCGCCGTCGCAAGCTCGCCGCGATGCGACGGCGCCCCGACGCCGAGCTGATCGGAGGCTTTCGCACGACCGTCGACAGCCCGCAGATCGTCAGCCCCGTGGCGCGGCGCGCTGCTCCTCTGCTGCGGGCCTACGGGATCGCGGCGGTCGCGCTCGTGCGGGCGATCGGCCGCTGAGCGACGGTGGCTACAGTGGCTGTCGCGCAGCTGCGGCCGACCCGACTGAGCGCAACGTCGGCCCGCCGCGCGCGTGCTAGCGGTCCTCTCGTGCCCATCTCTCCTTCGCCGACATCCCCTGCCGCGCGCCCGGGGGCACCGTGGTGACCCTGGTCC
>DASZCY010000003.1:0-2466 GCA_035942615.1 Solirubrobacteraceae bacterium
GCGCAGGCCCTCGCCCAGGCGCGGACGCAGGCGCCCCATCCGGCGCTCGGCGCGCGCGCGCGGCGGCTCGTCGAACGGGCCGCGGCCGGCCAGCCACCCGGCGCACAGCAGCGCGGCTGCGGCGGTGGCCGGAAAGACCCAGGTCCAGTCGATCAGCGAGTGGACCCCGAAGACGACGGCCACGGCGAGCAGGGTGATCAGCCCCATGCGTTCAGGGGTGTGGGCGCGCCGTCGCCAGCCGCGGCTCAGGCCGCTGGCGCGCAGCGCCGCCGCCGCCCACGCGGCGAAGAGGGCGGCCACCACCAGGCCGCCCGCCAGGCCCAGGTCGGCCAGCGTCTGGAAGCCGAAGCCGTGCGCGTAGCTCGTGGTGATCAGGTCGGGGCCGTAGCGGGGGCGCGCGGTCTCGAAGCCCCCAGCGCCCAGGCCGGCCACCGGGTTGTCGGCGAACATCTGCAGCGACTCGCGCCAGTACAGCCCGCGCACGCTCTGAGGGTCGGTCAGGCGGGAGGGCCCGTTGGTGGGGTTGGCCACTTCCGGGGCGGTCACGCTGTCCCACCCGGCGGCGAGCGAGCCACCCAGCCCGCGCTCGGAGGCGGCCAGGGCCACCGTGACCCCTACGGGCACCAGCGCGACCGCGACCAGGGCGATCGCCCCGGCCCGCCGGCGCGTCAGCGGGGGCGGCGGGCGCAGGGCCGTGGTGAAGCCCAGGGCCAGCCCGGCCACCAGCAGGGTGAGCGCCACCGCGGCGGCCAGCAGGCCGAGGTGGGCCCCCGCGGCGGCCCGCAGCGCGAGGTCGACCTCGTCCTCGGTCAGCGCTGCCTGGCCGAAGGCCCACAGCGCGGCGGCAAAGGCGACCACGACGCCCGTGCCCAGCACGGCGAAGCCGCGCAGGCGACGGGGCACGAGGGCAAACCACAGCGCGCAGCCCACCGCGCCGGCCAGCAGCGCGCCGCGGGAGTAGCTGAGCAGCAGCGTCAGCGAGAGGAGGCCGGCGGCGGGATAGGCCAGCGCGTTGATCCCCGCGTGGCCGTGGCGGCGGCTGCCCAGCCACAGGCAGGCGGGCAGGCCCAGGGCGGCCATCAGCCCGACGGCGTTCCAGTAGCCGAAGGGCTGGCGCAGGCGGGCATAGATCTCGTTCTCGGCCAGCAGGCCGGGCAGCACCTTGGTGGCCAGGGCGTAGACCGAGGCCACCACGCACCCCACCAGCACCCCGCCCAGCAGCGCCTGCCAGCGGTGGGGCGCCACGTGTGCGCCGGCGATGACGGCCGCGAAGACTGCGGCGTAGGCGAACGTGCGGTTGGCCTCCAGCCAGCTGTCGGCGGGGTTGATCGACCAGGCGATGGAGGTGGCCGTCAGCGCGGCGAGCACGACCAACCCGACCATGCTCCACACCCCCCACAAGCGCCGGGGGCGCGCGGCGATCAACCCCGCGCCGGCCACCAGGCCACCACCGGCGAGGACCATCGCCAGGTGGGCGATCGTCGCGCTGCGCAGGGAGGCCGTGCCCCCGCCGCCGATGGCCAGGGCGGCCAGCAGCAGGCCGATGCCCGCGGTCAGCAGCGCGTTGGGCTGGGGCAGCGTCCCAGCCAGGGCGGGCGCCGGCGGCAGGCGCGGGCGGCGGACCCGGGGGCCTACCGCCTCGCCCGGGCCGTCGACCGGGCGCTCAAGCGGAGCGGGGCGCGAAGACACGGCGACGCACCAGGGTCCCACCCAGGGCGGCCAGCGCGACGGCCGTGAGCACGAGCAGGGCGATGACGGGCGCGGGAAGGGTTGAGATGGCCGCCACGGTCGGCGCGCGCCCGGCGACCTGCGGGCGCAAGGGCATGCCCTCGACGACCCCCGGCTCCTCGGCGCGCTGGGCCTGGCGCAGTGCGTCCTGCTCCTCGGGCGTGGACCCGAACAGCGAGTCACCGAAGGAGTCGCCCGTGGAGGGCGGCGCGCCCACGTCGCCGGGCAGGCCGGTGCCGCCCGATCCGCCCAGGATGGGCGAGGGGCCGCCGGGGGTGAGCTTGCCGCCGCCGCCACCACCACCGGAGTCGCGGCGTTCACCGCCGCCGCCGGACGCGCCGGCGTCGCGGGCGCGGGTGATGATGTCGCGGCAGGGGCTGTAGCCGTCGACGTCGGTGGGCAGCTCGTCCAGCGCCTCGTTGTACTCCTGCTGGGAGTAAGTGCCCTGGATGCGCTCGTCGTCGGAGCAGTCGTCGATGACGTCCTGGCCGCTGGCCATGGCGCCGGCGGGCGCCAGCGCGAGGGCCACGAGGGCGAGCAGCAGGGTACGAAGCGGGTGCAGGCGCATCGGGGCCACGCTAGCGAAAGGCCTGCGCGAACCCTTCGGCCCACGCAGCATGGGTGTAGGGGGCCGCGTCGCGGGCCGCGGCGGCTCCGAGGCGCTCGCGCAGGGCCCGCCCACCGTGCAGGCGGGCCAGCGCGCCGGCCAGCGCGCCGGGGTCGCCGGCCGGGGTCACC
>DASZCY010000004.1:0-4829 GCA_035942615.1 Solirubrobacteraceae bacterium
CCTCACCGGCTGGCCCGACCCGCCCACGCGTGTGCAGCTCGACGAGCGCGCGCTCTTGCACGAGCTCACCGGCCTGCCGGTCCTCACCCTCGCCCCGGGGGCGCCCCCGGCGGACTGGGACGTCGCCGACTGGGCCCCGGACGAGCCGGGCGCCGGGCCCGCGACCGCCCGGGTGACGCTCGAGCCCTACACCGCCTGGGAGGGTGAGGCGCCCGGCGATCCGCGCCACGCCCCCCGCCCGCGCCTGATGGACACGTTGGAGGAGGTGGTGGTCACCGAGGGGCCGGTCCTGGCCGCTCGGGCCTACGCGCTGGTCAACCGCGCCGCCGGGGGCAAGAAGCTGACCTCGGTGGCCCGTGCCCCGCTGTCCAGCGCGATGTACTGGCTGGCCAAGGAGCACCGCATCGCGCTGATCGCCAGGGACGAGATCCCCTGGCAGGACGACGACGTGGCCCGCGCGCTCGACGCGCCACCCGTCCGCGTGCGTGAGCTGGGTCCCCGCGAGCTCATCGAGGTCCCCCTCGACGAGGTGGCCGAGCTCATGCGCCGTCTGCGCCCTGCCCATGGCGAGGACCCGGCGGCCCTCAAGCGCGCCGTCCTGGGCGCCTACGGCCTGCGACGCCTCACCGCGCGCGCCGACGCCTACCTGGAGACCGCGCTCGGCTTGCTGTGAGGCGGTAAGGTCCGCCTGATGAGAACGCTACGGATGGCAATGGGAATCGGCGCAGTGGGCGCGACGCTCGGCCTTACGGCCTGCGGAGAGGTCGACCGGGTGGCCTGCCAGGACGTGCAGCGCCTCGAGCGGGCGGTGTCGCAGTCCGGCGCACGCGGCGACGTCACCCAGGAGATCCTCGACGACCTCGGGGAGATCGGCTACGAGTCGAACTGCCCCGGGTACGAGGACCGGGGCGACTCCGAGTAGCCCTCAGCCCCACCGCCGCGCAGCACGAAGCCGCGCTCGGCCAGCGCCTCGAGGTCCTCCTCGAAGGCGGCGAAGTCGCGCGCCAGCAGGTCGTCGAGGGGCACGCCGGTCGGGCCGCGCCGGCGCATCCAGCGCTGCAGCACCGCGTCGCCCACCCGCTCGGCCGCCTCCTCGGTCAGCGTTAGCAGGATGCCCAGCTCCGGGCGGTGGTCGAGCTCGCCGGTGATGATCTCCAGCGGGTCGGCGTCCAGGGCGGCGCACAGCTCCTCGTCGCTGAGCCCCAGGCGCTGCATGAGCCGGACCGCCGGGGAGTCCATCACTCCGGGTCGGGGTGTTCCTCCCCGGGCCACACACCGGTCAGCCCGGCCCACGCCGTGGCCAAGCCCCGGTTCACGAAGGCTCGGGTGACGGCCAGGATCGCTCCCTGCATGGCGGTGGCGAACGCCAGGCGGGGCAGGGTGGTGTTGCGGGTCGTGGCCTCGGGCGGCTCCTCCTCGGAGATGACGCCCCAGATCTTGTTGAAGAGCTGGCGGGCTACGATCCCCGAGAGCAGCCCGATGGCGAGGCCAAACGGCTTGAAGATGATGCCCATAGGCCTCGTGGCCTACCCGTCCGGCGCCTGGATCCGAACGCTGCTCTACCCTCTCGCCCGCCATGAAGTCTCGTCATCTGCTCATCGCCCTCGTCACGGGCCTCGCCGCCCTGGCAGTCGCCCCGGCCGCGCAGGCGCAGACGCAGGCCCCCGAGCGTCCCGACCGCCGCGCGCTCTACCACAACGGGCCCGACACGCGCTACCTGCTCGACGGCGAGTGGCTGTTCCGCCTCGACCCGAGCGACGTGGGCCTCGCCCAGCGCTTCTTCGACGGCGCCTCACCAACGGGCTGGGCACCCACCACGGTGCCCAACGCCTGGAATGCCACCGACCAGTCCACCGCCTCCATGACCGGCACCGTCGGCTGGTATCGCAAGGACTTCCGCCTGCCCTCCAGCGCGAAGCGCTTCGACTGGGTGGTGCGCTTCGAGTCGGTCAACTACCGCACGCGCGCGTGGCTCAACGGCAAGGAGATCGGCTCCAACACCGGCGCCTACCTCCCTTTTGAGCTGCGCCTGCGCGACGGCGACCTCCGGCGAGGGGGCACCAACCGTCTGGTGGTGCGCATCGACAACCGCCGGCTGCCCAGCGACTTCCCGCCCTCGGGCGAGCTCGAGGACGGCACGCCGGCCGGAGGGTGGTGGAACTACGGGGGGATCCTGCGCGAGGTCTACCTGCGCCGCGTGGACCACGTCGATGTCTCTAGCGTCCGGGTGCGCCCCAGGCTGCGCTCCAACGGCGACGCCGACGTGGAGATGCGCGTCGTGGTGCGCAACCACGACTCGTCGGGCCGCGACGTGGCCGTCCGTGGCTTCTTCGCCGGGCGCAGCCTGACGCTGGGCAGCGCACGGATCGGGGCGCGCTCGTTGCGCTCCTTCACACGCACCGTGCGCGTGCGCAACCCGAGGCTGTGGTCGCCTGCCAACCCCAACCTCTACAACGCCACCTTCCGCGTCAGCACGCTGGGCGCCGAGCGCGTGCGCTGGCGCATGCGCACCGGCCTCCGCGAGATCAAGGTCGACCGGGGGCGCCTGCTGCTCAACGGCAAGCCGATGAACTTCCGCGGGGTGGGATTGCACGAGGACCACCCTCAGAAGGGCTTCGCGATCGACAACGCCGACCGGCGCACCCTCGTGCGCAACGTGGAGGACCTGGGGGCCACGCTGATGCGCGCCCACTACCCACTGCACCCCTACCTGCACGAGCTGGCCGACCGCAAGGGGGTCATGGTGTGGTCGGAGATCCCCGTCTACCACATCAAGGCGGAGTACCTCAGGCAGGCCAACGTGCGCCGCCTGGCCGCCCGTGAGCTAGAGGACAACATCCGCGAGAACATCAATCACCCCTCGATCGTCGTGTGGTCGGTGGGCAACGAGCTGTCCTCGCGCCCGGGCCCGGAGCAGGCTGCGTATCTACGGGAGGCGGCCGCAAGCGCCAAGCGGATGGACCCCACCCGGCCGGTGGGCTACGCCTTTGCCGCCTACCCGTCCGCGGGCTGCCAGGAGGCCTACCGCCCGCTGGACATCATCGGCATCAACGACTACTTCGGCTGGTACCCCGGGCCCAACGGCCAGATCGCCGACCGCGAGCTGCTCAGCCAGTACCTCGACCAGGCCCGCGCCTGCTATCCCGACAAGGCACTGGCCATCACCGAATTCGGCGCGGAGGCCAACCGCAGCGGGCCCGTGGAGGAGCGGGGCACCTTCGAGTTCCAGCAGGACTTCATCAAGTACCACCTGGGCGTTTTCGCCACCAAGCCGTGGTTGAGCGGTGCCACCTACTGGGCGATGCAGGAGTTCCGGGTGCGTCCGAACTGGGAGGGCGGCAATCCTCGCCCCAACCCGCCCATCCACGAGAAGGGCGTGGTTCGCTTCGACGGCACGCGCAAGCCGGCCTGGTCCGACCTGCAGCGCTCGTTCTCGGCCACCCAGCAGTTTGGCGTCCCGCGGTAGCGGCCCTTCGCTACCCTCCTGCGTCGGCCATGGCCTCCCGCACCGCCACCAAGCTCGAGCTGCAGCTGCGCGACCCTGCCGGGGGCTCGCGCGCGGCCCGCCGGCTGCGGCGCACCGGCGCGGTGCCCGGGGTGCTCTACGGCGACGGGCGCGAGCCGGTCCCCTTCCAGGTCGACGCCCGTGTGCTGCGCCACGCCCTGGCCGCGCGCGGCGCGGTGCTCGAGCTGGCCCTCGACGGCGCCACCCAGCCCGCCGTGCTCAAGGATGCTCAGGTCGACCCGGTGCGCGGCGGCACGCTGCACGTCGACTTCCTGCGCGTGCGCCTCGACGAGAAGATCCAGGCCACGGTTTTCCTGGAGCTGACCGGCGCCCACGAGGCTCCCGGCGTCATCGAGGGCGGCGTGCTCGACCAGGTCACCCGCGAGCTGAACGTCGAGGCGCTGCCCGGCGACCTGCCTGAGTCGATCTCCTACGACGTCTCGGGCATGCAGATCAACGAAACCGTCACCCTCGACGCCGTCCGCCCCCCCTCGGGCGTCACGCTCCTCGACGACCCCGAGGAGACGGTGGTCGCGAGCCTCACGCCGCCCAACGTGGACGCCGACGCCGAGGAGGATGAGCTCGAGGCGGAGACCGAGGTCGTTGGCGAGGTCGGCGAGGGTGCCGGCGAGCTCGAGGGCTCCGAGGCGGACGCGGGGGCGGGCGACGTCCCCACCGACCACTCCGGCGAGTAGGCAGAGGCGGGCATGCGCCTGCGTCGCGGCGGCGGGGCCAAGGCCCCCGCCCCGGTCGAGTGGCTCGTGGTCGGCCTTGGCAACCCCGGGCCGCGCTACGCGGGGACGCGCCACAACGTCGGCTTCCTGGTCGCCGACGCCCTGGCCGCACGCTGGGCACTTCCCCGTCCGCGCAAGGCCTTCCAGGGGCTGGTGGCCGACGGGCGCACGGGACCGGGCGGCCCGCGCGTCGCGGTCCTGTGGCCGCAGACCTACATGAACGAGGCCGGGCGCTCGGCGGGCCCGGCCCGCGGTGCTCTGCGGGTTCCCGCCCTGGAGCAGGTCCTGGTCCTCCACGACGAGATCGACCTCCCCTTCGGGGAGGTGCGCACCCGCGTGGGGGGCGGCCTGGCCGGCCACAACGGCCTGAAGTCGTTGCGCGCCGAACTGGGCGACGCGGGCTTCGGGCGGGTGCGTATCGGCGTCGGGCGCCCGAACTCGACCGATCCGGAGATCGTTGCCGGCTACGTGCTGGGGCGCTTCAGCGAGCCGCGCGAGGAGGTCGCCGCGCTCGTGGACCGCGCGTGCGACGCCGCCGAGCGCGTGGTGCTCGGCGGCTGACCAGCCTCGCGAGCGGGACGTCGTGGGAC
>DASZCY010000005.1:0-4546 GCA_035942615.1 Solirubrobacteraceae bacterium
GAGCACAGTGCGCCCGAACCAGCTCCCGCCCGGCCTCCCAATCGCCAGATCCGTCGCGTCCTCCACCGGCTGGTCGATCCTCTTCAGGAGGGAGCACGTCCGGCCGTCGAAGATGTAGACGCGGCCCGCATCCTTGCGTCCGCGGGGGTCGACGCCGCGAGCGCCGACGAGAATCTCCGGAATGCCGTCGGCCGGCCCGACGACCGCGTCACGACACAACCCTCCGGGGGTCACGGCAGCATCCGAACAGCTCGCCAAATCGGTGAAGGCTGGAAACGCCCCCAAACCCGGCTGGACGTTAGCTCCCAGCCTGTCCACCCACGGGAAGCCGAAATTCGCCTTGTTGCCCTCTCCACCGGGGTCCGGGGCGGGAATCTTGACGATCGTTCGACCGGTCGCGCCGCTGATCACATAGAGCTGCCCGTCGCCGTTGGGGCTGTTCGCCAGCTGGGGCGCGAGCAGGTCGTCCTTGCCATCCCGGTCCAGATCTCCCGCGTTCTTCATCTGCAAGGGGAAGGTTGCTCCGGGCGCCGGGTCCGGGCTATCGATCACCTGCACCTGATACGTGCGAGGAAGACCCGGTCCGGCGGCCAGGGCTGGAACCGCCGCGACCAACCCGAGGATCAGGACCCCCGCGAAAAACGTCAGGACCCGCTTGAGGCCCAGAAGACCGACCGATTCAAAGCGCTGCACTCTCTCCCCTATCCCCGTGCCGTTGGCGTGGTCCGAAAGCGGACCGCGCGGCAACGTAGCAGGCCGCGCGCAGGTTTGAATAGAGCCTCTCGCCTCCCGAGCCTAGTTGGCACGAGACGCCCCACAGGATCGTCCGCCGCGCCGGCCCAGATTCCGCTCGCCCGGACCTCGCCCCGCCGAGGCCGCTTGACACGAGCCCTAGGCCAGGCGATTGCATCGGAGATCCGGTCGCGGGCTAAGCCGTTCTTGAACCTCAGGTTTAGCCTTAAGCGGAACGATCGCGGTGGTTATTGGGCGCGCGCCAGCGCCTGACCGTTGAGGTCGGCGATGACCTGGTCAGCGCCTTCACCTTGCGCGCCCCATGGTCTGGCCGGCCCGGCCGATAAACAGCCGCACCCAAATCACCGACCAGCGCGTCAGGCCGAGCGCCGCGAAGACCATCACGCGAACCGCGTCCGAGACGGCGTGCTCGCAGATGAAACTCCTGACCGCACCCGGTTGCTTATACAGCCCAAAGTGCCTTGCCAGAAGGCTCTTCGTCTCTTCGTCCCGGCCCGGACATAATCTGACCACTCCCGCCAACCGTCGTGGATCCGGGCGTAAGGGATTGAACTCCAACGGCCGCGCGCATCCCTCCACGCTGCCCGGCCGATGATTTTTGTCTCTCTTGAAGCGTGCGGGGCGCATGGGCCCGGCGGACACACAGAGGCCGCCCCGGGGGGCGGCCTCTGTTCACAGCGGGTTGTGCGAGTGGCTTAGCCGAGCGCGCGGCGCCTGCGGGCCTCGAGGAAGGCGATGCCCGAGAGCACACCCACGAGGCCGAGCCCCAGCAGCGCGAGTCCCCAGGCAAGCTGCGAGCTTGTGCCACTGGCCGGCGCTCCGTCTCCGTCACTGGGCGCCAGCGACGGGGCCCTACCGTCGGCAAAGCCGCTCCACAGGTCACCCGTGGCCGTCCGCTCAGACGGACCCTGGCGCCCTGCCGGCGACCCCACCGTCGCGCCGCCGCGATCCGCGCCGGAGCGCCCCGCGGTCGACGCCGAGCCGGCGGCCTGCCCGTTGGGCGCCACCGAGCCCGCGAACACGGGGGCGGGCGAACCGGCAAACACCGGCGGCGCGAAACTGCGTGACGCCGGGGCCGCAGAACCCGGGGCCGCCGAACCGCCGAAGACCCGGCGGTCCAGGACTCGAATCACCTCAGGGGAAGAACCCGCGCCAGGCGAAGAGCCCGCGCTAGGCGCAGGCGAAAAAGCCGCGCCAGGGGACGAGCCCGCGCCAGCGTTGTTGCGTCCGGGGGCGGTCGCGCCGCCCTGGCCGGTCGAGCCACGCCCAGAGGAGGACGGGCGCTCTGCGGGGCTTCGGGTGATCGACGGCTCGACAAAAGGCTCACTGAACAACGCGTCGCCGCCGTCCGTCGGGGCGCTTTGAGCCGGCGGAGCGCTCTGAGCCGGCGGAGCGCTTTGAACCGGCGGAGCGCTTTGGGCCGGCGGGGCGCTCTGGGCCGGCGGGGCGCTTTGAGCCGGCGGGTTGCTCTCATCCTGGCCCGCGGGAGTCGGGGCGGTCTGCGGCGTGGCCTGGAACGCTTCGCGTGCCTGGAAGGTGCCATTGGGCGTGACCGCCGTCGCCGTCACGGTGTACGCCCCGCTGGCGTTGGAGGCAAGCGTGAAGGTCTGGGTGAAGGTTCCGTTGGCATCGGTCGTGACCCGACCGATGGACCCACCAGGACTGAGGCTCAGGTCGACAGGTGAGTTGGCGTTGAAGAACGAGCCGCTCACCGTCACCTGGCTGCCGGGCGAATAGGTCGTCGCGCCGAGCCCGATCCGGGCTTGCGGATTACAGGCCCAGGCTATGGCGACCGGCACCAAGAGCATGGCAATCACGGCAAGAGCGCCGCCCAAAACAGTGCGTTGGCCCACCCTATCGGAGCCTCGAACTAGGAGTCCCACTCGCTTCCCCTCCGTTGACGACGTGCATTGACCGACCTCTGCCAGCGGCGATCGTAGCATGCCGACACGTGGGTGCAAGCTCGGCGCCTGCCGTGCGTCGGGCGCTCGCGCGCACGCGTGGGCACCAGCCTCACCAGCTCGCGCGCATGCGTGGGCGGCTGCTGACGCCGCGCTGCGCCGAGGGGGCGATGTGGCCGTGGACCTACGATCTGCCGGCATGCCCCCTCCGAGCCCGCCGCCGGTCGCCGGCACAACGTGAGAGGCGGCAGGCACCTCAGGGGGGCCGCCCTCGCCCTCCTGCTCGCCTCGCTGTTCGCCACGCTCCTGGCAACGAGCGCTTCGGTGGCTTGGGCGGAGACTCCGGCGACGACGCCGCTCGTTCGCTTTCCCTTTCCCCAGGAGGACGGCAGCCTCACGCCGTACACGTTCGAGATCGGCTATCCGCTCGTGACGCTGATCTATGACACCCTCCTATGGCGCGATTCGCGCGGCGTGCCTCGGCCCTGGCTTGCGAGCTCGGTGCAGACCGACCCGGGCGGCCGGCAAGTGACCATCCGGCTGCGGCGAGGCGTGCGCTGGCACGACGGCGTGCCGTTGACCGCGGCAGACGTCGCCTTCACCTACCGCTTTATGGCCGATCGACCCCATCCACGCTTCACGCCCCAGCTCCGGGACGTCCAGCGGGTCGACGCGACGGACGACAGCACCGTCACGTTTACCTTGCGCCGGCCGTCGATCGGGTTTCTCGATCAGCCGCTGGCCGATGTGCCGATCCTTCCCCGCCACCTGTGGCAGGGGCTGCGTCGGGGGGAGCTCGCCCCAGCAGGGCCGCCCGTCGGCAGTGGCCCCTACCGGCTGGTCGACCACCGCCCGGGAGCGTCCTACCGCTTTCAGGCCCATGCCAGCTACTTCCGGGGTCGCCCGCGGGTGAGCAGGCTCGAGGTGCCCATCATCCGAGAGGCCGACAGGACGATCCGCGCACTCGAGCGACGAAAGGTGGACATGATCCCCGTGGGCCTCACCGAGGACGACGGTGACCGGCTGGAACGCCTGTTTGGGGTCCGCGTCGTCAAGGGCGAGTCGTACCTCGGCATAACCCTCATGTTGAACCTGAGACGCCCGCCCTTCGATCGCCCCGAGGTCCGCCGGGCGGTCGGGGCGGCCCTCGACCTCGTACGCCTGTCGAGGACCGCGGGTCAAGCGCAGCCCGCAGAGCGTGGCTTTCTCCATCCCGCCTCGCGGTGGTCGTCACCAACCGTGCTCCAGCAGACCGACGAGGCCGCCGCGCAAGTCACGCTCGCCGATCCGCGACTGCCGGCAATCCAGGTGCTCGCGCCCGACAACGATCCGGTCAAAAGGGAGGCGGGCCGCCAGGTCGTCATAGCCCTCGAACGCGCGGGCGCGCAGGCGCGCCTGCGCCCGCTGTCAGCCGACGCCTTCTTTGGCGCCATCGGCGGAGACGGCTCGCCGCCCAACTACACGGCGGCCATCGCCAGCATCCCGCCACTGGCCTCCCACGATCCAGACTTCCTGCACACCCTGTTCGGCTCAAAACCCAGGGCCCGCCTCAACTACACCGGCTATCGCAGCACCACATTTGACCGGCTGGCCAAGCAGGTTGCCACCGCCCCAAGCCGCGCTCAGCGCCAAGCGGCCGTCGACCGCCAACTACAGCTCTTGGCCAGCGACCTCCCCTCCGTGCCGCTCTTCTTCACCGACGGCGCCTTCGCCTACCGCCCCGCGATCTTCGACGGATGGATCTTCGTGAAAGGCACCGGAATCCTCGACAAACGCTCCTTCCTGCGCGGCGAGCGCGCCGAAGCCGGCCCCACCCCCTCCGGCGACCCCGTCGATCCCGCCACCGACCTGAAAACCACAGCGATCGGACCATTGGGCTGGATCGCCATCGC
>DASZCY010000006.1:0-9155 GCA_035942615.1 Solirubrobacteraceae bacterium
CGAGGAGGCGGGCCAGAACCTCGAGGCCCAGGAACCCGCTGGCTCCCGTGAGCAGGGTCACGGGGCTCACGCGGACTCTCCCTCGGGCTGCTCCGCGACCGCCGCGGTCATGGGCGCGCCCATGGCGTGGAAGCCGCCGTCCACGTGGATGATCTCGCCGGTGATCCCGCGGGACATGTCCGAGAGCAGAAAGCACACCGCGTCGGCCACCGGCACGGGGTCGGACGTGTCCCAGCCCAGCGGCGCCTGGCTTCCCCACACGCCGGCGAGCTGCTCGAAGCCGGAGATGCCTCCCGCGGCCAGGGTCTCGACCGGTCCGGCCGAGACCAGGTTGACGCGCACGCCGCGCGGACCCAGGTCGCGCGCGAGGTAGCGCGAAACCGCCTCCAGCGCCGCCTTGGCCACGCCCATCCAGTCGTAGACCGGCCAGGCCACGGAGGCGTCGAAATCCATGCCGACCACGGCCCCCGAATGCTCGGCCTCGAGGAGGGGCAGCAGCGCCTCGCTGAGCGCCTTGAGGGAGAACGCGCTCGTGCGAAAGGCCTGCACCGCGCTGTCGGGCGGCGTGTCCAGGAAGGCGCCGCCCAGCGCGTCGGCCGGGGCGAAGGCCACGGCGTGCAAGACGCCGTCCACGCTGCCCCAGCGGCTCGCGAGATCGTCGTGGACCGCCTTGAGGTCGTCCTCGCTGTTGACGTCCAGCTCGAGCACGTCAGGCGGGTCGGGCAGCGAGCGCGCCGCGCGCTCGGTCATGCGCCGCGCCCGCCCGAAGCTGGTGAGCACGACCTCGGCGCCCTGCTCCTGAGCGCGCCGGGCGACGTGATGGGCGATCGAGTCCTGGGTGATCACACCGGTGATGAGCAGTCGCTTGCCGTCGAGCATCACAGCGGGATGGGCACGAAGCCGTCAGCGGTGGGCTCGAAGGGACCGGCCGATAGGCCGGGCGTGCCCGACCGGGCGGGCTGGCCCGACTCGGGCGCCGACGGGGCGGGCTGGCCCGACTCGGGCGCCGACGGGGCCTCCTGGCCCGACTCGGGGGCGGCCGGCCGGGCGGACTGACCCGACTCGGTCTCAGACGCGGGGGGGGCGCCGTCACGCGCCCACAACGCCTCCACCCGCGCGCGCACCACGGTCTCCCCCTCCTGGTTGACCACCGTCCAGGCCAGCGTGGCCAGCCCGGCCTCGTCGCTGACCGGGCGCAGTTCGGCGACCTGGCCGTGCACGCGGATGGTGTCCCCCAGGCGTACGGGCCGCTTGAAGACGGCGTCGCTGATGCGCCGCAGCGCAAGCACGCGCGCAGGATCGAAGTCCACGAGGCCGACCGCGTAGGAGAGCACGAGCATCCCGTGGGCCACGCGCTCGCCGAACGCGCTGCGAGCCGCCCAGTCCGCGTCGGCGTGTTGGGGGTGCCAATCGCCGGTCTGCGCGGAGAAGGCGACCACGTCGGCCTCGGTCACCGTGCGCCCGCGAGTCTCGAAGGCCATGCCCTCGGTCAGGACCTCGAACGGTGCGGAGAGAATCTCGCTGCTCACGCCGCCGCCCCGAAGCACAGCACCGCGTTGTGGCCGCCGAAGCCGAATGCGTTGGAGATCGCCACGGGCGGGCGCCCGTCGGTGGCGAGCGGGCGGGCGCCGTCGGGCACGTAGTCAAGGTCCATACCCTCGTCGGGCTCCTCGTAGCCCAGCGTGGGCGGGGCTATGCGGTCGCGCAGCGCGAGCAGGGTGGCCACGGCCTCGACGGCGCCGGCGGCGCCCAGCAGGTGGCCGATGGCCGACTTGGTCGAGGACACGGGGATCTCGCTGGCCCGCTCACCCAGCGCGGCCTTGAGGGCCTCCGTCTCAGACCGGTCGTTGAGGGGCGTGGAGGTGCCGTGCGCATTGACGTAGTCGACGTCGCCCGCCTCGAGGCTCGCGTCGGCCAGCGCCCCGCGGATGGCCGCCGCCGCGCCGGTGCCCGCGGGATCGGGCGCGGTGATGTGGTGGGCGTCGGAGGTGGCGGCGTAACCGAGCACCTCTCCCAGCACGGTGGCCCCGCGAGCCTCGGCCTGCCCGGCCTCCTCGAGGACGAGCACCGCCGCTCCCTCTCCCATCACGAAGCCGTCGCGCCGCGCGTCGAACGGGCGCGAGATGCCGGTGGGCGAGAGCGCATCGAGCGCGGTGAAGGCGGCGTGGGTCAGCGGGGAGAGTGCGGCCTCCGAGCCGCCGGCGACGATGGCGTCGGCGTCGCCCGAGCGCACCAGGCGGGCGGCGTCACCGATCGCGTGGGCACCGGCCGCGCAGGCCGACACGAGGCCGTAGACGGGTCCGCACAGCTTATGGCGCATGGACAGCGTGGCAGCGCCGGCGTTGCCCATCATCAGGGGCACGGTCAGCGGCGAGACCCTGCCCGGGCCTCCTTCCAGCAGCTTGGCGTGGTTGGCCTCGAGCGTCTCGATGCCACCGACGCCGGTGCCCAGCACGCAGCCGACACGTTCGGGCGGGTAGGGGCCGTCGTCATCCCACTCCGCCTCCTCGAGCGCCTCGGCGCACGCGGCGACGGCCAGCTGGCTGAAGCGATCCGACCGCCGCGCCTCCTTGGAGGTCATGGCGATGGTGGGATCGAACTCGGTGCAGGCGCCCTGGCCGTCCTCGATCCCGCTCGTCGCGGCGCTCCAGCGCTCGTGCAGGGTGCGGGCCCCGACGCCCAGCGGCGTCACGGCCCCCACGCCGGTGACGACGACCCGTCGGGTCACTGGGCCCGGGACACGATCAGGTCGACGGCGTCGCCCACGGTGCGAATCTGGCTGACATCGTCGCCCTTGAGCTGGACGCCGAACTTCTCCTCGACGACCTGGGAGACCTCGGCGAGGTCGAGCGAGTCGACGTCGAGTTCCTCGAAGGTCGCGTCGCGGTGCAGCTGGTCGCGCTCGGGACCGAGATCCACGAGGGCGTCATAGACGACCTTCTCGACCTGCTCGGTGGTGGCGGCATCAGTGGACATGGATGCTCCTTTGGATCGGGGTTGGTCGGGAGATTGATCAGGCGCTCAGCCCGCCGTCGACGGTGAGCGTGGCGCCGGTGACATAGGAAGCGTGGTCGGAGGCCAGAAAGCGCACGCAGGCCGCGACGTCCTCGGGCGTGCCCGCGCGGCGGGCGGGGACCGCCTCCAGCAAGTCGGGTCCCAGGCCCTCGGTCAGGTCGGTCTCGACCAGACCGGGCGCGACCGCGTTGACGGTCACGCCGCGACGGGCGACCTCGACGGCCACCGTGCGGGTGAAGGCGATGAGGCCGGCCTTGGAGGCTGCGTAGTTGGACTGGCCGGCGTTGGCCTTGAGACCGACGACCGAGGCGACGTTGACCACGCGCCCGTAGCGCGCGCGCACCATGCCCCGGATCGCCCGGCGCGTGACGCGGAAGGCCCCCGAGAGGTTGGTGGCGAGCACCTGGTCCCAGGCCTCGTCGTCGAGCTGGACGGTCAGCCCGTCGGCGCGGGTACCGGCGTTGTTGACGAGCACCAGCACGGGGCCGAGATCCTCCTCCAGCGCAGCGAGGATTTCCTCGTCGCTGCCGGGCTGAGCCACGTCGCCGGCCACCGGCCGCGCGCGTCCCCCGGCCGCCTCGATGCCCTCGACGACCCGCTGCGCGCCCTCCTCGTCGGAGCGGAAGTTCACGCCCACGGCCCAGCCCTCATCGACGGCCAGAGTGGTCGCGATTGCCGCACCGATGCCACGCGACGCACCCGTCACCAGCGCACACCCTTCGGGCCGCGAGCTCGCACCTTCCTCCACCTCAGGCACTCGCGGTCTCGGAGAGGTCGAGGGAGCCGCCCTCGGCGTCGGGGAGGTTGCGGCGCACCAGCTTGGCGAGCACCTGCCCGGGCCCGGCGTCCAGAAACCGCTTGGCCCCCAGTGCATCCAGCGCCTGCATCGTGTCCTTCCAGCGCACGGGACGCGTCAGCGCGCCCGCCAGGTCGTCCACCGGATCGGTCATCGGCTCGGCGGTCATGCCCGAGATCACCTGGATCTGCGGCTCGCGGAAGGTCGCCTTCTCGAGCGCCTCACGGAAGGCAGGCTCGGCGGGGGCCACGATCGGTGAGTGGAAGGCACCGGCGACGCCCAGCTCCATGGCCCGCATGCCGTCGGCCTGGGCCTCCTCGGTGACCGCGTCGAGCGCCTCCGTCGGGCCCGAGAGCACGAGCTGGCCGGGAGCATTCTCGTTGGCCACGGTGACGTCGTATTTGGCGGCCAGCGCGTGCACGGCCTCGTCATCGCCACCCAGCACCGCGAGCATGGCGCCCCCGCCGGCGTGCTCGCCGGCTTCAGCCATCAGGCGACCGCGCTCCACCACGAGCTCGAGCCCTTCCGAGGCGTCGAGGGCGCCCGCAGCCACCAGCGCCGAGAACTCCCCCAGCGAGTGACCGGCCACGGCGACGGGCGGATCGCTCAGGCTGGCGGCGCGCCAACGGGCGACGCTCGCGCAGAAGATCGCGGGCTGGGCGAAGCGCGTGCTGTCGGCCGCGCGCGGAAAGGGATCCTCGCCCACGAGCTCAAGGCAGCGTTCGAGCAGATCCGGCGCGTGGGCGGCGACGGTGTCGCGCATGCCTTCCTCGTGGCTGCCCTGGCCGGGGAAGAGGACGGCGGTGGGAGCATTGCTGGCCATGCGTCCACCCTCCCCACGCGCCCCCGCTCACATCGCACCCGTCGAACGTGTTCCCCCCAAACGGGGGGAACGACCTGGCGCCCCGCCTCCGCCATCCCTAGTCCAACAACCCCAGACGCTGGGCGCGCTGGACCGCCTCCGCGCGGTTGCGAACCTCGAGCTTGCGATAGAGCGCGCCGGTGTACTCCTTGACCGTCCAGGGAGAGAGATGGAGCGCATCGGCGATCTCGCGGTTGGTCGCGCCCGACGCCATCAGCGCCAACACCTCGCGTTCGCGCCCGGACGGCCGGTTGGCCGGTGGCTGAGCGACGTCGCGAAAGACGGTCATCCCGCGGGCGACCATCTGCACGGCCTGGGCGATCTCCTGGGCCGGCCATTCCTTGGGCACGAAGCCCGACGCGCCGGCCGCGCGCGCGGCGCTGGGCGAGATGCGCCCGGCCCCGGAGATGAGCAGCACCCGCGTGCCCGGCGAGCTCTCGCACAGCCCCTCGCAGATCTCCGCACCCGACTCCTCCCCCACGAAGAGATCGACCAGCGCCACGTGAGGCTCGTAGCGGCCGGTCAGGGCGACCGCCTCCGCGCCGGTGCGCGCGCTCAGGCAGCGCTCCACCCAGGGCTGCTCGGCGAGCATGAGCCGGAAGCCCCAGTGGACCACGTCGTGGTCGTCGACGACCAGCACGCGCAGGCGCCGCTTGCCCTCCTCGGCGGGCAGGCGCACGGGGCGCAGGCCCGCCGTTGCCCGAGGGGACGCCCGCCGCCCCTGCAGACGCGGCCCGCGTGGCCCCCTCTCGTTCACCGCCCGGCTCCTCGCTGGGGCACCAGCAGGCGCACGCGCCAGCGCCCCTCGTCGACCTGACCGAACTCGATGACGCCGCCGTGCTGGAGGGCCTCGATGGCGGCCAGACGCAGGCCCATGCCCACGCCGGCCGTCCGGTGCCTCGCGCGCACGCCGTCGTTGCTCACCTCAAGCAGGAACGCCCCGTCGATGCTTCCCAGGCGCACCCCCACCCGGGTCGGTTCGGCGTGGCGGTGCGCGTTGCGCAGCGCCTCGGCGAAGACCGACTGGGCCAGTGCCTCCAGGTGCTCGGGCACCTCGGCGCCGGGCTGGGCGTCGAGCTCGACGTGCAGCTCGGGGTGCTCGATCATGAGGCGGCCCACCTCCTCGACCAGCGTGGTGTGCGTCTCCCGCGAGGGGCGCCCCAGCGGACGCTGCACCGCCGCACGCAGGTCGGTCAGCGCGTCCTGGATCTCCTGGGCGGCGCGCTCGCGCCCCTCGCGACCCAGTTCCTCCCGGGCCGACAAGGCCATGGACACCCCGAACAGGCGCTGGATCACGCGGTCGTGGATCTCGCGGGCCAGATCGATGCGCTCCTGCAGCTCCCGCGCCCGGTCCTGCGCACGGGTGGCGCTGCGCGCACTGGCCGCCAGCGCGGCGACCTTGCCCAGGGTCCACAGCAGGTGGCGCTCGGGCTCGGTGAGGGCGCGGTCGTCGCCGCGGTCGGAGAGGATGACGCCGGGCCAGCGCCCGGCGGCGGCCATCGGCGTGCAGACCAGCCGCGCTGCATGCGAGAAGAACCCCAGGTGCTCGGGGGGCAGCTCGTCGTCCAGGGCCGCTCCCGTGAGCTCCACCACGCGGTCCTCGCTGAGCGCCCGCATCGCGATCGGGGTCTCGTCGGCGGTGGCGTGCACGCCCTCCAGACGGGTGAGCTCGATGCCGTGACTGCCCACCGCGCGGACCTGCCGAAGCGGCGCGTCATAGAGGAAGATCGCCGCGCGGTCCATGTCTCCCAGCGCGCAGATGGCCTCGGACAGGCGGCTGTAGAACCCCGCGGAGCTCTCGTCGCTGTCCAGGGCGAAGAGGAGGTCGGCGAAGGTCTCCACCGCCCGGACCTCGACCCCCGAGGTCATGGCGTGGGGCGATTCGCCGGAGAGCATGCGCGCACGCTACGCCCTGCGTCCACCGCCGTCATCCCATGGGGTGGAGCCCTGCTAGGAGGGCCGGCGCGGCTCGACCGGCTCGTAGGACGCCTCCCGGGTGCTGGGCACGCCGGGCTCGTCGGTGCCGGGCTGCCCGCGCTCGGTGATGAAGCGCAGCAGTGGGCCTGCGACCACGACGACCGCGACCACGAGCCCGATGGGAATGAGAAACCACCCGGCCGCACCGAAGAGCACGATCGCCACCCCTCCGGCGAGCCCCAACCCGACGACCGTGGCACTGACTCCGCTCACCGGCGCTCGGCTGCCCTACCGGCGGGTGGACCAAACGGGGCGCTCAGCGCTGCAGGCGCTTGCGCTCATCGCCGGCGCCGATGCCCGCGGCCTCAGCCAGGGCCAGCAGCGCCACCGAGACGGCCACGGCGGCGATGAAGCCGAAGATGTTCAGCTCGAAGATGTCGCCGGTCCCGATCGCGTTGGCGATGGTGCCCCCGATGATCGACCCCAAGACCCCGAGCGCCAGCGTGCCCAGTAACCCGATTCGCTGACGCCCGGGAAGCACCAAGCGGGCCAGGGCCCCGATGATGAGTCCCGCAATGACGAAGCCGATCATGGTGTGACACTACCCGCCCAGAGGTCCTTCTTGAACCCGCACGACCACATGCCCCTGCAGGGCGTCGACCACGTGGAGCTGTGGGTCGGCAACGCCACCCAGGCCGCCTTCTTCCTGGAGCGCGCCTTCGGATTTCACCGGATCGCCTACGCCGGCCTGGAGACCGGACTGCGCGATCGCACCTCCCACGTGCTCGCCCAGGGCGACGTGCGCCTGGTGGTGACCGGGACGCTGCGCAGTGGCACACAGGTGGCCGAGCACCACGCGCGCCACGGCGACGGGGTGCGCACGGTCGCGCTGACCGTGCCCGACGTCGACCGTGCCCACGCCGAGGCCGTGCGTCGCGGGGCCCGCGCGGTGGCCGAGCCCCACGAGCGCCGGGACGAGCACGGCAGCGCACGCCTGGCCGCCTTCGCCGCTTACGGCGACACGATCCACGTCCTCGTCGACCGCTCGGCCTACCACGGCGCGTTCCTGCCCGGCTTCGAGGCGGTCACCGCCGACGGTGACGGCCGCGACGGGAAGGGCGGGCGGGGCCTGTTCACCTCGCTCGACCACGTGGTCGGCAACGTCCCGCTGGGGGCCATGCAGCAGTGGGTGGCCTTCTACGAGCGCGTGCTGGGGATGCGCCAGCTCATGCACTTCTCCGACGAGACCGTCTCGACGGAGTACTCGGCCCTCATGTCCAAGGTAGTGGCCGACGGCGAGGGCCGCGTGAAGTTCCCCATCAACGAGCCGGCCGAGGGGCGCCGGCGCTCGCAGATCGACGAGTTCCTCGAGTTCTACGAGGGCCCCGGGGCCCAGCACCTGGCGCTGACCACCCACGACATCGTCGCCACCGTGCAGGAGCTGACTCGCCGCGGCGTGCGCTTCCTGCCCACGCCCGCGGCCTACTACGAGGACCTCCCCGCGCGCGTGGGCGACATCGCCGAGTCGCTGGACGATCTGCGCCGGTTGGGCATCCTGGTCGACCGAGACGACGAGGGCTACCTGCTGCAGGTGTTCACCCAGCCCCTGGGCGACCGGCCCACGATCTTCTTCGAGATCATCGAGCGCCACGGAGCCCGGGGCTTCGGCGCGGGGAACTTCCGTGCGCTGTTCGAGGCCATCGAGCGCGAGCAGGCGCGGCGGGGCAACCTGTGAGCGCTGCCGGGTTCACGTGGCGCGACGGCGAGCGTACGGTGCGCTTCGGCCTTGGCACCCTCGCCGAGGCCGTCGACCGGGCCGGCGAGGGTTTCGCGCTGCTGACCACGCCGCGCGCGCGGACCGCCGCACCCGATCTGGTCGCGCGGGCCGCGGCCGAGCACGAGGTTGGCCCGGGCCGGGTGGACAAGCTGGCCGGCGACCTGCGCGGCGCGGTGGCCGCCCCGCGCCTGGTCGCGCTGGGCGGCGGGCGCGTGATCGACACCGCCAAGGCGCTGGCCGCCGCCGCCCGGGCCGAGGGCCGGGCGGTCGACGTCATGGCCGTGCCCACCACGCTCTCGGCCGCCGAGATGACCCATCTGCATCGTCACGCCCGGGGCGTGCCGGCGACCACCCCCAGGGTACGCCCCGCGCTGGTGCTGTGCGATCCCGCGCTGGCCGCCGCACAGCCGGAGCAGGACCTGGCGGCCAGCGCCGCCAACGCGCTGGCCCACGCCCTCGAGGCCCCGGCGGTCGCGCACATCGGCTCGGCCGGCGGGCCCGTGCCCGTGCTGGCCGCCCGGCGCGCCGCCGCCCTGCTGCGTGACGGGCTGCCCGAGGACGGCATGCCCGACCGCGAGACGCTCGCGCTCGGCGCGCTGCTGTCGGGCTATGCCATCGACGCCGTCGGCTACGGCGTGCACCACGTGCTGGCCCAGACCGCGGCGCGCGTCGGGGGCGCCGTCCACGGCGCGGCCAACGCCGCCCTGCTCCCCCACACGCTGGGCGCCTTGCGCGAGCGCGGCGCCCTGGAGGGAGCCGGGGAGGGCTGGGAGGAAGTCGCCGCACGC
>DASZCY010000007.1:0-13474 GCA_035942615.1 Solirubrobacteraceae bacterium
GAGATGACCAAGCCCACCATCGCCCAGATCAACGGCGGATGCATCGGCGGAGCGATGGAGCTGGCCCTGGCCTGCGACATGCGCGTGATGGCCGCCGACGCCCTCATCGGCCTGCTGGAGACGCGCGTGGGGCTCATCCCCGACGTGGGGGGCTCCTCGCGCCTGCCCGCGGTGATCGGCCTGGGCCGCGCCAAGGAGATGGTCATGGCCTCCAGGCTGATCGACGGGACGGAGGCCGAGCGCATCGGCCTGGTCAACCGCGTGGCGCCCGCGGACAGGCTCGAGGCCGCCACCGAGATGCTCGTGGGCGAGCTGCTGCTCTGCGCGCCCCTGGCCGTCGGGCTGGCCAAGCGGGTCATGGACGCCGCGGCCAAGCCCGCGCTGGCCGAAACGCTCGAGCAGGAGGCCGTGGTGCAGGAGCTGTGCGCGCGCAGCGAGGACTTCAGCGAGGGCGCCGCCGCGGTAGCCGAGAAGCGCCCGCCCGCCTTCCGAGGCAGCTAGCGCGGGCCTCAGCGCCGCCAGTCCACCGGGCCGGCCACCAGCCACGCCCATCCCATGCAGCGCGGAGACCAGGTCCTCGGTGAGAGGGACCTTATACTCGCGCCCTTGGCCGACCCCGAGCACGTCTCCATCCTCGGCGCCACCGGGGCCCTGGGGTACGGGATGGCCGTCCGGCTGGCCCGCACCGGCGTGACCGTCACCATCGGCTCGCGCGACGCGGGCCGCGCGCAGGAGGCGGCCGGGCGCGCCCGCAAGGCGACCGCCGGACGCATCGAGGGCGCCGACAACGCCGACGCCGCGCGCGCGAGCGATCTGGTGCTACTCACGGTCCCCTTCCGCAACCAGAGCGAGACGCTGACCAACCTCAGCGAGGTCCTGCGCGAGGGCCATCTGGTGGTCGACGCCACGGTGCCCCTGGCCGCCGCGGTGAGTGGACGGGCCACGCGCATGCTCGGCGTGTGGCAGGGCTCGGCGGCCCAGCAGGCCCAGGAGATGGTGCCCGAGGGCGTGCACGTCGTCTCCGCGCTGCACACCGTGAGCGCTGCCGCGCTCGGCGACCTCGACGCCACGCTGGACGAGGACGTCCTGGTGTGCGGCGACCGGCGCGCGGACAAGCGCCGCGTCGCCGGCCTCGTCGACCGCATTGACGGCCTGCGCTGCGTGGACTGCGGCCGGCTGGAGAACGCGCGCACCACCGAGTCGCTCACCGCGCTGCTCATCGGCGTCAACGCCCGCTACAAGACGCACGCCGGCGTGAAGCTCACCGGACTGCCGGCCGAGCTGTGGGCCCGGGCATAGGTTCGCCCGTCGTGGTGCTCGCCGGGGGCACCGGCGGCGCGAAGCTCGCACGGGGCATGCTCGACGTAGTGGGCGAGAACCTCGTCGTGGTGGCCAACACCGGCGACGACATCGAGATCCACGGTGCCCACGTGAGCCCTGACCCCGACCTGTGCTCGTTCTGGCTGGCCGACCGCATCGACGCGCGCGGCTGGGGGCTGGAGGGCGACACCTTCCACGTGATGGAGGGCCTGCGAACGCTGGGTGAGGACGTGTGGTTTCAGCTGGGCGACCGCGACCTGGCCATCGGGTTGCGCCGCGCGGCGCGCCTGCGCGACGGCGCCCGCCTCACCGAGGTCCTCGGGGAGCTGGGAACGACGCTGGGGCTGGGCGCGCGCGTGCTGCCCATGAGCGACGCGCCGGTACGCACCTGGGTGCGTGCGCGCGGGCGCTGGGCGCCCTTTCAGGAGTTCATGATCCGCCAGCGCGGCGCCGGACCGGTGGAGGACGTCGCTTTCACGGGCGCCGAGGCGGCCGCGCCACCTCCCGAGGCGCTCGAGGCGCTGGCCGGCGCGCGGGCGATCGTGATCGGCCCCTCCAACCCGATCGCCTCGATCGGGCCGATCCTGGCCGTCCACGGCCTGGCCGAGGCGCTGCGCACCGCCCCGGCGCCCGTGGTCGCCGTCTCCCCGGTGGTCGGCGGCGCGGTGGTCAAGGGGCCGACCGGGGCGTTCATGGCCTGGGCCGGCCGAACGCTGGATGCCCACGGGATCGCGGGCCACTACGCCGGGATGCTCGCCGGCCTGGTCGCCGACCAGCAGGCGCCGGGGGCCGGGGTGCCGGTGCTGGTCACCGACACCCGCATGGACGATGGCCCCGCTCGGGAGCGGGTGGCGCGCGAGACGCTCGCCTTCGCGACCGGCTTGCGCTGAGAGCCTCATCGCGCGTCACAATGCCCGGGCCGTGGGCGCGCTGAGCACTCCCCGCACCGCCGCCGTCCTGCCGGTCAAGCGCCTGGACGCCGCCCATCGGCGTCTCGAGGGCATGCTGTCACCCGCAACCCGGCGGGCGCTGGCCCAGGCGATGGCCCGCGACGTGTTGCTGGCGCTGGGACGCAGCCCCCGCGTCGACGAGGTCGTGGTGGTCAGCCCCGATCCGGTGGTACAGGCCATCGCCCGCTCCGGCGGGGCGCGCGTGGTCGCCGAGTCCCGGGAGGCCGGCCACAGCCACGCCGCGCTGCTCGGCGTCGCCGCCCTGGACGGCGGCGTGGACCGTGTCCTGCTGGTGGCCGGCGACTGTCCCACGCTCGACCCCGCCGAGCTTGACGCGCTGCTGGATCGCCCGGCTCCCCCCGGCGGCGAGGTCGTGGTGGTGCCCGACCGCCACGGCACCGGCACCAACGCGCTGCTGCTCGCCCCGCCCGGCGCGATCGAGCCCGCCTTCGGCGCGGGCAGCCGCGCCCGTCACGAGCGCCGCGCCGCCCAGGCGGGCGTGGCCTGCGAGGTCCGCGCGCCCGGCACGCTCATGCTCGACGTCGACACGCCCGACGACCTCGCCGCGCTGGGCAGCGCGCTGGACGGGGCCCGCGGCCGGGGCGCACACACCCGCGCGCTGCTGGACCGCCTGGCGTCGTGATGGAGGCCCGCGCGCTGGCCGGGCTACCCGAGGTGCGCCCCGGCGACGACCTGGGCGGTCTGCTGGCCACCGCGGCGGGCGACACGTTGGGCGCGGGTGACGTGCTGGTGGTCGCCCACAAGGTGGTTTCCAAGGCCGAGGGGCGGGTCGTCGCGCTGGACGCCATCGCCCCCCGCCGCCAGGCGCGCCGGCTCGCCGACGAGCACGGCAAGGACCCCCGCCTGGTGCAAGCGATCCTCGACGACAGCGCCGAGCTCCTGCGCGCGTCCCACGGCGTGCTGATCACCCGCACCCACCATGGGTTCGTCTGTGCCAACGCGGGCATCGACCAGTCCAACGCCACGTCGACGGGCGATCTCATCCGCCTTCCCGCCGATCCCGACGCCTCCGCCCGCGCCCTGCGCGTCCGCCTGCGCGCGCTGACCGGCGCGGCGCCCGCGCTGGTGATCAGCGACTCCTTCGGGCGCGCCTGGCGCCACGGTCAGTGCGACGTGGCAATCGGCATCGCCGGGCTGCGCCCCGTCGACGACTGGCGCGGGCGCCCCGACAGCACCGGTCGCGACCTGCGCGCCACCGCCATCGCGGTGGCCGACCAGGTTGCGGCGGCGGCCGACCTGGTGCGCGCCAAGGCCTCGCGCGAGCCCGCGGTGGTCATCCGTGGCCTGGAGCGCCACGTCACCGAGGACGACGGCCCGGGCGCGGCGGCGCTCGTGCGCCCCCTCGCCGAGGACCTCTTCCGCTGAGGACCGCCAGCCTGCGGGCGTGCCTTCCCGGCGCGACGCCCGGCTACCCTGCTGCCCATGTTGCCGGAGGTCGTCATTCTCGGGATTCCCATCCAGACCTTCGGGTTCTTCTTCGGGCTGAACTTCGTCGTCTGGGGGGCACTGGCCGCCCGGCGCCTCAAGGAGCTGGGAAAGCCGGTGGACTGGGCCTACGAGATGGTCTTCGTCGCCCTGGCAGGGGGCCTGGTGGGCGCGAAGCTGTGGTGGGTGATCGACGAGCGCGCCTCGCTGTCGCTCGGCGGCCTGTTCAGCGGTTCGGGGCTGACGTGGTACGGCGGGCTGCTGGGCGGCCTGCTGGCCATGCTCGTGTGGGCACGCCGGCGTGACGTCCTCAACCTCCGGCTGGCCGACATCGCTGGCTTCTGCCTGCCGCTGGGCTACGCGGTGGGGCGCATCGGCTGCCAGGTCTCTGGCGACGGTGACTACGGCGTACCGGCTCCCGGCCTGCCCTGGGCCATGCCCTATCCCGACGGCACGGTGCCCACGCTGGCCGAGGTCCATCCCGCGCCGATCTACGAGACACTGGCCATGGGCCTGGCCGCCTACGTGCTGTGGCGCCTGCGTGACCGGGTGCGCCCGGGCGTGCTCTTCGCGCTCTACCTCATCCTGGCGGGGGTCGAGCGCTTCCTGGTGGAGTTCGTGCGTCGCAACGAGGACGTGCTCGCCGGCCTCACCCAGGCCCAGGTGCTGAGCATCGCGCTGACCGTCGCCGCGGCGGGCTGGCTGGCCTACATGGCGGTGCGTCGCGGCGGACTGGGCGCGGCGCCGCAGGCCGCGCCCGCCTAGATGGAGGGACCACGAGTAACGCGTCCGCCGGGTGGGGGTGGGAGCGCCGCGATCGACCCTGCCCGCCCGATGGCGATGCGCGCCCTCGTCCTCGGGCTGCTGGCCACGCTGCTCCTGGCCGGGTGCGGGTCCTCTGCGGGCGGCGAGGTCCCCGGCGGCGAGGCCACGCTACTGCTGGACTTCCAGCCCAACGCGGTGCACAGCGGCATCTACCTGGCCACCGACCGCGGCTTCGACGAGGCCCTGGGCGTGGAGCTCGACGTGCAGGTGCCCTCCTCGTCGTCGGATTCGGTGCGCCTGCTGCTCTCCGGCCAGGCCGACCTGGCCGTGCTGAGCATCCACGACCTGGCCATCGCGCGCGAGCAGGGCCGCGACCTGGTGGGGGTCATGGCCCTCGTGCAGCGCCCGCTGGCCTCGGTGCTCGCCCTTCCGCCGATCGAGGATCCCCGCGACCTGGAAGGCGAACGGGTTGGCGTGACCGGGCTGCCCAGCGACGACGCGGTCGCCCGCTCGGTGGTGCAGGGCGCCGGTGGCGACCCCGACAGGCTGCGCCTGACCACGATCGGCTTCAACGCCGTGCCCAGCCTGCTGGCCGGCAACGTCGCCGCGGCCACCGCCTTCTGGAGCGTGGAGGGGCTCGCCCTGCGCGCCAAGCGCCCGCAGGCCAGGGAGTTCCGGGTGGACGAGCTCGGCGCGCCGCGCTATCCCGAGCTGGTGGTGACCGTCACCCGCTCGACCCTGGACGAGCGCCCGGCGCTGGTGCAGGCCACCACCAGCGCGCTGGCGCGCGGCTACGGCGAGGTCTTGCGCGATCCCGAGAACGCGGTCAGCACGCTGGTGGACTCCACCGAGGGCCTTGACCGGGAGGTGGCCGCCGCGCAGCTCGACGCGCTGCTGCCCGCCTTCAGCCTGGGCACACCGCGCTTCGGCGAGCTCGATCGCGAGCGTCTGGGGGCCTGGGCGCGCTGGGAGGCCGAGTTCGGCATCGTGAAGGAGCCGCCCAACGTCGCGCTTGCCTTCGACGAGCGCTTCGCGCCCGAGCCGTGACGTGGCCCTCCTCGTGCTCCGGCTGGCTTGCCCTTCAGCGCTCACCGGCCAGCCGCGTGACCAGGGCGGCGCCCTCGCGGGCCATGCGCGAGCGGGGCACCACGAGGTCGAATCCCGCCGTGTCGGCGCGGCGCTTTGTTTCGATGTCCACGTGCGCGTAGACGCCCAGCGTGCGCACCTCCCCGAGCCCACCGTCGCCGCGCAGGTCCTCGACGAGCGCCACCCCGTCCACCACGTCGGTGGTCAGGTCCACGACCAGGACGTCGTAAGCGCCCACCCGCCCGCTCAGGTCCTCCGCGCCCGAAGCCAGCTCGACCTCATGGCCGGCGGCCCTCAGCGCGCCCTGCACGTTGGAGGCAAAGAGCAGGTCGGGGACGAGAGCCAGGACGCGCGCCACTGCTACTGGGCGCGCACGCGCCGCATCTCGTCGCGCACGGACTGGGGCATGCCCCACATCTGGCGGACCTCCACCCGCCCCTGGCGTACCTGGCGCACGGCCAGCTCGCCGGCGATGCCCGCGGCGTCCAGCAGCTTGAGCGTGCCGTGCACGGTGGGCGCGGCAGCGGCGTGCCCGAAGCGGTGGGCGACGAGCAGGCGGAAGTGCCAGTCGTGCCTAGAGTAGGGCTGTGCGTTGCAGGTGACCAGGAACGTCGCGGCCTCGACGTACAGCGCCTCGTCGAGGATGCGCAGGTCCAGCTCCAGGTCGGTCCAATCGTCGGGCAGCGAGTCGACGATCTCGTGGAAGGTGTCGGCGAGGGGCATCGCGGGACGGATCCTATCCTCGTCGGGGTGAGCACCGCTGTGGCCACCGACGCCGCCCAGCGCGCGCTGCGCGAGGGCTGCGCGCTCGTCGACCGCTCCGAGCAGGGCAAGCTGGCACTCACCGGCAGCGAGGCCAAGGGCTTTCTCAGCGGCCAGGTCACCAACGACGTCGAGGCCCTCGAGGCGGGCCGCGGCCAGTACGCCGCCCTGCTCACCCACAAGGGAAAGATGCTGGGCGATCTGCGCGTGCTCGACACCGGCGCTGAGCTGCTGGTGCTGTGCGAGCGCGTCGCCCTGCAGGCGCTGTTCGACACGCTCCGCCGTGCGATCCTCGGCCACGACGCCCAGCTGCACAAGCGCACGCTGCAGCGCGGGCTGCTGGCGCTCATCGGCCCGCGCGCCCGCGCGGTGGCCGGCGCGGGCGACCTGCCCGACGAGGAGCACGCCAACCGCCCCGCGCAGGTGGCCGGCGCCGATGTTCTCCTCGTGGCCACCGACGCGGGCGTCGACGTGGTCACGCCGGCCGAGGACACCCACCGGGTGCGCGAGGCGCTCCTGGCCGCCGGGGCCGAGGCGGTGGAGGAGGCCGACGCAGAGGTGTTGCGCGTGGAGCGCGGGCGCCCACGGTACGGCGTCGACCTCGACGACACCGTCATCCCCCAGGAGGCCGGGCTCAACGAGCGGGCGATCTCCTTCACCAAGGGCTGCTACGTGGGCCAGGAGACCGTCGCGCGCCTCTTCTACCGCGGCAAGCCCAATCGTCACCTGCGCGGCCTGCGCCTATCCACCCCGGTCCAGCCCGGCGAAGAGCTGCGCCTGGGCGGAAAGACCGTCGGTCGCGTCACCTCGGTCGCCGACTCGCCGGTCCACGGCTCCATCGCGCTGGGCTTCGTGCGCCGTGAGACCTCCCCCGGCGACACCGTCACCGTGGGCGAGGGCCCGGCGACCGCCCAGGTCGTCGAGCTGCCCTTCTGAGCGGCCCTGCCGCCCGGCAGAAGAGCGCGCCGGGGGCCCGAGGGCGCCGAGGACCGCCGCCGCAAAGGCGCTCACCCTGTCCTCCTCGGCCACCGTTCCCAGCGTCAGTTCCTCGACCGGATGAGAAGCCAGCCACGCTGAGACCACGCGCATCTCCGCTGCCTGGTCGGCGCCGACGGTGGGCGGGCCCGCGGCCGGCGAGCGCAGGGCGCCCGCAGTGCGGGCGGCGATTGCCGCCGGGTCGGCGCAGCGCGCCCAGAAGTCGGCGACCTTCCCGTCGGCCAGCCACAGCGCGTCGACCGTGGCCTGGCCGTCGGGAGAGGGCGCGAGCACCAGTCGCGCCGTCGCGTGCGTGGCCTGCAGCGAACCGAGGCCGTCGACCAGCTCGCCCAGCCGCCGGTGGCGGCGGCGCAGCCACGCCGCGCGCTCGTACTGGTGAGCGTCGGCCGCCGCGAGCATCCGCGCCTCGACATGGCCCAGCAGCGCGGCGCCGCCCTCGCCGCCGCGGCAGAAGAGCCCCAGCGCCTCGTCCAGGCGCCGGCGGTAGACGTTGGGGTCGAGGTCGTTGAGGCAGGGCGACAGACAGCGGCCCATCTGCCCGTAGGCCGAAGGGAACTCGCGCAACGCCAGCTTGCGCCCGCAGCGGCGCAGGCCGAACAGCGAGTTGAGCTGCTCCACCAGCTCGACCGCCGCGGCCCTGCTGCGAAGCGGCCCGACCGACACCCCGCGCCCGGCGACCGGGGCGCCCGCCACCTCGAGGATCGGGTAGGCGATGTCCAACCGGCAGCGCAGCCACACCCACGGATCTGCGTGCTTGGCCCGCACGTTCCCGGGCGGGCGCAGGCGGCGGATCTCGCGCTGCTCGAGCAACAGCGCGCCCAGCTCGGACGCCGTCTGGCGGTGCTCGACCACCGCGGCCTGCGCGCGCCAGGGCGCGGCGGGCGCCGAGGGCGCGAAGTGGGCCCTGGCGCGGGAACGCAGCGCCACCGACTTGCCGACGTAGAGCGCTTGGCCGGCCGCGTTTCGAAACACGTAAATCCCCGGCCCGTCGGGCAGCGCCGAGCAGTCGGGGGGTGGGTGGGCCCGAGGGTCGCGTCGTGGGCCCACGCGCCGGTCGGCCGCGCCGTCCGTAGCCCCCGCCCGTATCCGGCGCCGGCGCGCCGTGCGCAGCAATGCGAGCGCCTCACCGACCGTCGCGGCGTGGGCGCACAGGCGCCCGAACAGGGCGCACAGCACGCGCGCGCAGGTCTCCGCATCGGACAGGCCACGGTGGCTGACCTCCACCTCGATGCCCAGCGCGCCGGCCAGGGGGCGCAGCGCGCGCTGGCCGGCCAGCGGCGCGAAGCGCCGCGCCAGGGCCACCGTGCACAGCACCGGCGGGTCGGGCCAGGGCAGGCCCGCGCGCGCAAAGGCCTGGCCCAGCACGCGGCGGTCGAACGTCGCGTTGTGGGCCACCAACACCCGGGTGGGCGGGTCCCCGATCTGCGCGGCCAGGTCGGGCAGCACCGCCTCGGCGGGCGGCGCGGCGTCGACCATGGACTGGGAGATCCCGGTAAAGCGCTGGACCGAGCGCGACAGCGGGGCACGCACGCCTACCAGCGTTTCCCAGCGATCGTGCAGCTCGCCGCCGCCCACGAGCACCGCGCCGACCTCGGTCAGCTCGCAGGCGTCGCCCGCGCGGCCGTTGGTCTCGGTGTCGACGACCAGAAACTCGGTCGTGCGCAGGGGCTGGTCGAGCAGGTGCACCGCGGGATCGTCACTCGCGGGGCCGACGCCGTGCAAGCCGCCTTGCAACGATGCCGACCGGGGCTCCCTCTACCGTCGCGGACATGTCCACCGCTGCCCCATTCACGCACGTCCAGCGAGAGGCCGAGCTCGAAGCCGAGGAGCGCGCTGCCTGGCGGCGCTATCTGGAAGGGCTGCGCGACCGCGACGGACGGGAGTACGAGCTGGCCGAGCCCGCGGCGTGGGACCAGCTGCGCGCGGAACTGGTCGAGCTCGAGCGGGAGCGAGCGCTGCTGGGCTCCCCCCCGGCCCTGGAGTAGGGTGTGCCTCGCCCTGCAGGGGCGGGACAGCCGGGGGATGAGGATCCGCGCGCACGCCGCACCTACGATCCGCCGCCCGCTGCCCGCGGTCCTGCTGACGGTCCTCGCCCTCGGCTCGGCGGCCTGCGGCGGCGAGGACTTCGCCAACCAGCCGCGCCCTCCGACCCCCGTCAGCGTCACCGCCCTGGTCACCGAGGACGGCATCTCGGTCTCCCCCACCCGCTTCAGCGCCGGCGTGGTGCTGGTGGTCATCGCCAACCAGACCGACGATCCGCAGACGCTGACCCTCCAGCGCCAGGACTCCGACCGGCTCGTCGTGGGGCGCCAGACCGGCTCGATCGCCTCCGGGGACACGACCGAGCTCAAGGCCGACCTCGAGCCGGGGACCTATGAGCTGACGGCCGAGCGCGATGACGTCGAGGCGGCCACGATCCGGGTCAGCGAGCGACGCCCGCCGAGCGACGACCTGCTGCTGGTGCCCTGAACCCGATCGTGGGTGATCACCCCCCAGGGCGATAACCTGCCGCCCTCCGAGCCGCACCGACCCGGAAAAGGCAGGTCCATGGCCGTCGATCTCAGCCACGTCTCCACCGTCGACACCCAGCCGGGTGAGCTGCCCGCCACCATGGCGGCGTGGGTCATCCGCGAGGAGCGCCAGGGCGAGCCGCGCGACGCCTTCCAGCTCGAGGAGATCGAGGTCCCCGAGGCAGGCGCCTTCGAGGTCATCGTCCGCGTGATGGCGGCCGGGGTGAACTACAACAACGTGTGGGCCGCCCTGGGCCAGCCCGTCGGCGTGTGGCGCTATGGCGACCACCCCGAGACGGGCCACCACATCGGCGGGTCGGATGCGTCGGGCGTGGTGTGGAAGGTCGGTCCCGGCGTGACCCGCTGGAAGCCCGGCGACGAGGTCGTGGTGCACTGCAACCAGGCCTCCTACGAGGATCCCGAGGTCCACGGCCTCGACCCGATGGCCGCGCCCTCGCAGAAGATCTGGGGCTACGAGACGACGTGGGGCTCCTTCGCCCAGTTCACCAAGGTGCAAGCCCAGCAGCTGCTGCCCAAGCCCCAGGCGCTGACCTGGGAGGAGTCGGCCTCCTACGGCCTCGTCTACTTCACCGCCTATCGCATGCTGGTGACCCGCTGCCACATCCAGGCCGGCGCCCGGGTGCTGGTGTGGGGCGCCGCCGGCGGGCTGGGCGTGTTCGCCACCCAGCTGTGCAAGACCGCGGGCGCGGAGTGCGTCGGCGTGGTCTCCAGCCAGGAGAAGGGCGAGCTGGTCAAGCGCCTGGGCGCCGTGGACTTCGTCGACCGCAGCGAGTTCAGCGGCATGATGCGCACCGGCAGGGAGACGGCCGACGAGGAGCGAGAGCGCTTCAAGGTGATGCGCGCCTTTGACAAGCGCGTCAGGGAGATCCTGGGCGACAAGCCCGACATCGTCTTCGAGCACGTCGGCGCGGCGACCTTCCCGACCTCCGTGTTCACCGTCAAGCCCTTTGGCAAGGTGGTGATCTGCGCGGGCACCACCGGCTATAACCTCGACTTCGACGTGCGGTATCTGTGGATGAAGCAGAAGGAGATCGTCGGTTCGCACTTCGCCAACGCCTACGAGTGCATGAAGGCCAACGAGCTCATCGAGTCGGGGCTCATCCGTCCCGTGCTGTGGCGCACGCTGCCCTTCGAGGGTGTCGCCGAGGCCCATCAGCTCATGCGCGACAACCAGCACCTGGGCAAGATCTCCATCCTGGTGGGCGCCGACGCCGAGGGCCAGGGAGCCACGACCGGGGGTCCCGGGGCCATCCGTGCCGAGGTGGGCGGCTAGATGCCCCCCGCCGCGAAGCCCGCCGGCATGGTCCACGTCCCCTGGTATGCCACGGGCTTCCGTGGGGACGACCTCGAGTTCGCGCTGCACGAGATCACCCCCATCGCGCTGCGCTACGGCGCCCTCTCCTACGTCGTCTACCGCCTGCGCGATGACCGCTACCGCTTTCTGCAGGTCATCGAGTTCGAGCGCAAGGACGACTGGGACCGCTTTTGGTACGGCGCGGAGTTCAACGACATGCGCACCCAGTGCTCGGGCTGGTACCAGGTGCCGCTCGTGTACACCTGGGCCGATCTGGTGACCTCGGGCTCCATGCCCGGCTCGCGCCGGGCGAGCCTGGCCGCGCTGGGCGAGTAGACCAGAAACGCCTTGAGCGGCGCGCGCTAGGCCGGCTCGCGCTCGATGTCCGAGCGCAGCTTGGTCAGCGACGCGCGGATGATGCGCGAGACCTGCATCTGGGAGACCCCCACCCGCCGGGCGATCTCCGTCTGGGTCAGATCGTCCTCGAAGCGCAGGCGCAGAACCTCCTGGTCGCGGTCGGAGAGCACGTCCATGGCCTCGTCGAGCAGCACGCGCATCTCCGCGCGGGCCAGGTCGGGATCGCGCTGGCCCAGTGAGTCGGCCAGCGTGACGTCCTCCCCGGTGGGCTCGTCCAGGGAGCGGGTGCGCCGCGCGTCCTGGCTCTGGATGGTCTGCAGGACCTCCTCGAACGGCGCGTCGACCGCGTCGGCCAGCTCCTGGACGGTCGGGCCGCGCCCCAGCGTCGTGGTCAGCTTGTCGCGCGCCTTGGCCACCTCGATCTGCAGCTCCTGCAGACCGCGGGGCACGCGCAGCGCCCAGGTCTTGTCGCGGAAGTAGCGCTTGATCTCACCGAGCACCGTGGGCGTTGCGTAGGAGGAGAAGCGCACCTCGCGGTCGAGGTCGAAGCCGTCGATGGCCTTCATGATCCCCACGCAGGCGACCTGCACCAGGTCGTCCAGCGGCTCCCCGCGACCGGTGTAGCGCCCGGCCAGGGCGCGCGCCAGGGGCACCATCTCCTCGGCCAACCGGTCGCGGGCGCGCTCATCGCCGAAGTGGTGGTAGCGCTTGAGCAGCTCGCGCTCGCGCGACGCGCGGGCGGCCGTATCCACCGCGTCGGTGAGGGTGTTGGGCTCCCCCGGCGACCCGGCTCCGTTCCCTGCTTCACCGCCGGTGCGAACGTCTTCCTCGTGGCCCGCGTCCATGCGCCGATCCTAGGGGACGGGGCCCGCAGTGTCCGTCCGTGCTGTGACCGGCGCCGCGCTCAGGCCTGCTCCAGGGGCGCCATGGTCAGTCCGGCGCCCTGCAACTGGTCCCAGTAGTGCTCGGCCGGCTCGCGCTGGCCGGTCCAGACGATGGCCAACCCCGTGCGGTGGATGGTGTCCGCGATGTGGTAGCCCTGCTCCACGCTGGTGCCCGGAATGGTCCGCGCGAGCGCATGGGCGACGTGGTCGAAGGTGTTGTGGTCGTCGTTGCGCACGATGACCCGCCAAGAGCCACCCAGGGCGCTGCCGGGCCCGCCGACCTTGGGGCGTTCGATGGTCTGTGTCATCACCTTCGAGGATGCCACAGGGCGCCGCGGGCGGGAAGTGGGCGCCGCGGGCGGGAAGTGGGCTCAGCGGGCCACGAGGCGGGTGGCGGTGGCCTTGAAGCTGGCGACCACCCTGGCCCCGGGACACAGGCCGAGCTCGGCCACCGCGGTTGCCGTGACCTCGGCGACCAGGGGCTGGCCGGCGACCAGCCCCAGGCGGACACGCCCGCCGATCTCGGTGACCGACGTCACCTCGGCCGCCAGGCGGTTGCGCGCCGAGCCGTGCACCGCGGCGTGGGGTGGCTCGATGGTGACGTCCCACGGGAAGACGCTGACGCCCACCGGGCCGGTGGCGGCCGCATCGGGACTGACCACCTCGCCCCCGCCCTCGAGTGCCACGCGCGTCAACCCGTCGTCGCCGCACATCGCCCTGCCGGAGAGCACGACAGCTCCGGTGAGGTCGGCCACGAAGGCCGAGACCGGCCGGGCGGCCAGCTCGGTCGGCGTGGCCTCCTGGACCACGTGGCCCGCTTCGACGACGCCCACCCGGTCGCCGAGCGCGGCGGCCTGGGCGAAGTCGTGGGTGACCAACAGCGCGGGCACCCCGCTCTCGCCCAGCAGCGCGGCCAGCTCGCGGGTGGCGGCGGCGCGGGTACGCGCGTCCAGTGCCGACAGCGGCTCGTCGAGCAGGAGCGCGCTCGGAGCACGGGCCAGCGCGCGGGCCAGCGCGAGGCGCTGGCGCTCGCCGCCCGAGAGGGTGCGCGGCCGGGCATCGGCCCGCGCGGCCATCCCCAGG
>DASZCY010000008.1:0-5363 GCA_035942615.1 Solirubrobacteraceae bacterium
ATCCAGCGGCTCGTACCGTTGCCGGCCTCCTGGGGCGTGTCGAAGAAGGTGTTGAACAGGCGGTTCATCTCGCCCTGCAGCGAGGTCAGCTCGCGGGCAGGCTCCCAACGAATCAGCGCCATCCTCATCTACCTCCTTGGGAAAGTTGAGTGGGTGTGACTGAGATATTACGACCGGGTGGGCATGGCGTCAAGGCCCAACGGGCAGGTCCTGAGGCCGGGGGCCGCGGCGCGGTGCTAGGACGAGGCGCCGGGGAGCACACGCTCCCAGGCGGCCGCGAGGCGCTCGAGGTCAGCCTCGTCAAGCTGGGCCAGGAAATGCTCGCGCACCCCGGCCAGGTGGGTGCCCCGGGCGACCTCGACCTTCTCCCGGCCGGCCGCGGTCAGGCACGCGTAGGCGCCGCGCGCGTCGGACGAGCAGCGCGCGCGGCACAGCAGGCCCTCGCGGGCCAGACGGTCGATGAGGCGCGTGAGGCCACTGCGGCTGAGCAGCACCTGGTCGGCGAGGTCGCACATGCGCATGCGTCCCCCGGGCGCGTCGGCGACGGCGCGCAACACCTCGTAGGAGCTCAGCGGAAGGTCATGGGTGGCCTCGAGCTCGGCGTCGAGGGCCTTGACCATGGCGGCGTGGACGCGGAGGAGGCCTCGCCATGCCCCGAGCTCACGGGCGTCCAGCTGGAGGGGTTTCGCGGTGGTGGCCATCGGGTCACACCCTTGCCTGCACAGCGAACGCTAGCAGCGGGCGCGCCGCCACTCCCTCCCCTCGCCCAGGTCGCTGGGCGACTGGCACATGTTCCCGCCGCCGCGTAGGGTCGTCTGCCAGACATGGAGCTCGAGGGCCTGCACCACGTCACCGCCATCACGGCCGACGCCCCTGCCAACGTCGAGTTCTACGCGGGGCTGCTGGGTCTGCGCCTGGTCAAGAAGACGGTGAACTTCGACGCACCCGACGTCTACCACCTGTACTTCGGCGACGAGGTGGGGACGCCGGGCTCCATCCTCACCTTCTTTGAGTTCCCGGGCGCCTCGCCGGGGCGCCCCGGGGTCGGCATGGTCCACAAGCTGGAATGGCGGGTGGCCGGCGAGGAGGCCCTGGCCTTCTGGGCCGAGCGCCTGGGGGCGGCCGGCGTGCGCACCGATGCGGCGGGGCGTCTGCTGCACTTCGCCGATCCCGAGGGGCTGGGCCACACGCTCATGACCACCACGGTGGCCGACGCGCCGCTGCGCGCCGCCCACCCCGACATCCCCCCCGAGCACGCGTTGCAGGGCTTTCAGGGAGTGCGCGCCTTCGCGCGCGAGCCCGAGCAGAGCGAGCCGCTGCTGCACGCGCTGGGCTTCAAGCCGGGGCCCAAGGGGCGCTGGGACGCCAGCGGGCCGCGCCGCCACGGGCACCTGCACCTCGACGCGCCGCCCGAGGATCCACCCGTCCAGGGGGCGGGCACGGTGCACCACATCGCCTGGTCGGTGGCCGACGACCGGGAGCTCGCCGCCTTGCGCGGCCGGGCGGCCGAGGCGGGCGTGCGCCCCACGCCAATCATCGACCGCCAGTACTTCCACTCCGTGTACTTCCGCGAGCCCAACGGCGTGCTCTTCGAGCTGGCCACGCGCGACATCGGCTTCGACGTGGACGAGCCCGCCGAGTCGCTGGGCAGCGAGCTCAAGCTGCCCGCCCAGCACGAGCCGTTGCGCGCGACGCTCGAGCAGACCCTCACCCCGCTGCCCGCCGCGCGATGAGCAGCACGGGACTCCCTCCGGCGTCCCCGTGCCCGCCTCCGCCGGCCCCGAGTTCCTCGCTGTGAGCCTCGCCCATGTGGTGCGCGAGCCGGCGGGCGTGCCCGAGGGCGCCCTGATCCTCCTGCACGGCCGCGGGGCCGACGAGCACGACCTGCACCCGGTGCTCGACGTGCTCGATCCCGACCGCCGGCTGGTCGGCCTGACGCCCGGGGGGCCGCTCTCGCTGCCCCCCGGGGGCCGCCACTGGTACGTGGTCGAGCGCGTGGGTTTCCCCCACCGCGACACCTTCGCGCCGGCGCTGAGGCAGCTGGAGGGCTTTCTCGACGGCTGGCTGGCCGAGCGCCACCTCGCGTGGGACCGCGTGGTGCTCGGCGGCTTCTCCCAGGGCGCGGTGATGTCCTACGCCGTCGGGCTGGGCCCGGGACGCCCGTCGCCGGCGGGGATCCTGGCCATGAGCGGCTTCGTCCCGGTCGTCGAGGGATGGGAGCCCGACCTGGCCTCCCGCCGCGGTCTCCCCGTGAGCATCTCCCACGGCTCCAAGGACCCCGTCATCGGCGTCGACTTCGCCCGGCAGGCCCGCGACCTGCTCAGCGAGGGCGGCCTCGCGGTGGAGTACCACGAGTCGCCCGTCGATCACCAGCTCGACCCGTCCACCCTCCCGTTGCTGCAGGCGTGGGTGGCCGCGCGGATCTAACGAGGGCTCAGCACAGCAGCGACCGACCGGTCATCTCCGTCGGCTGGTCGATACCCAGCAGCGCCAGAGCGGTGGGCGCGACATCGGCCAGCACGCCGCCGTGACCATCGACCGCCAGGCCCTCGGCGGTGATGACCAGGGGCACCGGGTTGAGCGAGTGGGTCGTGGCGGGCGAGCCGTCGGTGCCCAGCATCTCGTCGGCGTTGCCGTGGTCGGCGGTGATGATGCAGGCCCCGCCGGCGGTGTGCACCGCCTCGACCACCTCGCCCAGACACGCGTCGACGGTTTCGACGGCGGTCACCGCGGCGGGAATCGAGCCGGTGTGGCCGACCATGTCAGGGTTGGCGAAGTTGATGATTCCGAAGCGCGGCTCGTCCTCCCGCCACGCGTCCACGAAGACGGCGGCGGCCTCGTGGGCGCTCATCTCCGGCTTGTGGTCGTAGGTGGGCACGTCGCGGGGTGAGGCGACCAGTTCGCGGCGCTCGCCGTGCTGGGGGTCCTCCTCCCCACCACCGAAGAAGTACGTCACATGCGGGTACTTCTCGGTCTCCGCGACGTGAAGCTGGCGCGCACCGACCTGCGCAAGCACGCGCGGCAGGTTGACCTCCGGACGCGCGGGCGGGAAGGCCACCGGGAAGGTCCAGTGCTCGTTGTACTCGGTCAGGGTGGCGAGGTGGGCGACATGATCGCCGAGCATCTCGACGAGCTGGCGCATGCGGTCGGGGCGGAAGTTGAAGGCCACGACACTGTCGCCGGGGCGGATCGTCCCCTCGCGCTCGCCCACGCAGGTGGCGGTCACGAACTCGTCCGTCTCGCCGCGCTCGTAGGCGAAGCTCAAGGCCTCCTCCGGGCTGTGCGCCTCATGCTCCCCCCGGCCCCTGACGAGCAGGTCGTACGCGCACTGGGTCCGCTCCCAGCGGGCGTCGCGATCCATGGCGTAGTAGCGACCCACGACGCTCGCGACGCGACCGGTGCCGGTGCGACACCAGTCGACGACGTCCCTCATGAACTCGATCCCGTGAGCGGGGCTGGTGTCGCGCCCGTCGGTGAAGGCGTGGATCACCAGGTCGGGCACCTCGAGCCGGGCGCCGAGGTCGATCAGCGCGCGCAGATGCTCGGGCCCCGAGTGCACGCCGCCCGCCGAGCACAGCCCGATCAGGTGCACCCGCTCCGCCGCCGTGAAGGCCTCGCGCAACACCGCGTTGGTCGCGAAGGCGCCCTCGCGAGCGGCCCGGCCGATGCGCACAAGGTCCTGTTCGACCACCGCACCGGCGCCCAGGTTCAGGTGGCCGACCTCGGAGTTGCCCATCTGCCCCGGCGGCAGGCCGACGGCCTCCCCGCAGGTGATGAGCTGCGTGTGCGGGTAGCGCTGCCACAGCGCGTCGAAGACGGGCGTGTGAGCCTGGGCCACCGCGTTGCCCGGTCCCCGGGGCGCCAGGCCCCACCCGTCGAGGACGACGAGGGCCACCGAGGGGAAGACCGGGGTCACGCGGCCGGGCGCGCGGCGTTCACCATGGCGGCGAAGTCCGCGGCGTCCAGCGACGCGCCGCCCACCAGGGCCCCGTCCACGTCAGGCAGGTCGAGCAGCTCGCCCGCGTTGTCGGGCTTCACGCTGCCGCCGTAGAGCACGCGCACGGTGTCGGCGGCCTGGGGGGCCTTGTCGCCCACCAGCGCGCGCACGAACGCGGCCACCTCCTGGACCTGCTCGGGCGTGGCCACCTGGCCGGTGCCGATCGCCCAGATCGGCTCGTAGGCGATGACCACCCGAGCGACCTGCTCGGGCGTCAGGTCGTGCAGCCCCTCCCACACCTGATGGCGCAGCTTGCGGTCGGTCTCGTCGCGTTCGCGCTCCTCCTCGGTCTCTCCCACGCAGAGGATGGGCTCCAGGCCGGCCTCCAGCGCGGCCGTCACCTTCTCGGCCAGCGCGCGGTCGCTTTCGCCGAACAGCTGGCGCCGCTCGGAGTGGCCGAGCACCACACCGTCGACGCCCAGCTCGGTGAGCATGGGCGCCGAGACCTCGCCGGTGAAGGCACCGTTGGTGGCCTCGTGCATGTTCTGCGCATACACCTGCACGCGCGAACCGCGCACCGACTCGACGACGGCCTGCAGTGCCGTGAAGGGCACGCAGACGGCCACGTCGACCCCGTCCGCGCCGGACACGCGCGGCAGCAGCGCGGCGATGTACTGCTCCGCCTCGGCCACGGTCAGGTTCATCTTCCAGTTGCCGGCGATAAAGGGGGTTCGCCCTGTCACTGCAGCGCCTCGAGCGGCTCCATGGGCTCGCCCTCGATGAACTCCAGCGTCGCCCCGCCGCCGGTCGACAGGTGGGTCACCTGCTCCTCGAGGCCGAAGGCGGCCAGCGCCGCGGCGGAGTCCCCGCCGCCGACCACCGTCGTGCCCGACGCGGCGGCCACCGCCTCGGCCACCGCGCGCGTACCCGCGGCGAAGGGCTCGAGCTCGAAGGCGCCCATGGGCCCGTTCCAGAACACCGTGCTGGCCTGGGCGATGAGTTCGCCGTAGCGTCGGGTGGTGCGCTCGCCCACGTCGAGCCCCCTCCAGCCGTCGGGCACGTCGAGCCCGTCGATCGGCCGGACCTCCGCGTCGGCGTCGAAGCGATCTCCGGTGACCAGGTCCTCGGGCAGCACGAGCTGCCCGTTGTCGTCGTCGTCCAGCAACTTGCGCGCCGCCTCGACGTCCTCGTCCTCGCACAGCGAGTCGCCCACCTCATGGCCCTGCGCCTTGAGGAACGGAAAGCACATCGCACCGCCGATGAGAATCGAGTCGGCCACGGAGCGAAAGGCGGTGATCACGCCGAGCTTGTCGGTCACCTTGGCGCCGCCCAGCACGGCCACCAGGGGATGCTCGGGGTCGCGCAGGATGCTCTCCAGCGCTTCCACCTCACGCTGGAGCAGCAGCCCCGCCGCCCGGGCCTCGGC
>DASZCY010000009.1:0-5739 GCA_035942615.1 Solirubrobacteraceae bacterium
GCACCCGACCCTGCCAGTGACAGGGTCGGGTAGTCGGCCGGCTACCGGGCCGGCCCGGGATCGGGAGCCGGCGGGTCCGGGGACGGGGGCGCCGGCTCGGGCGGCACCACGGGCGTGGCCGGCTCGGGCGGCGCCTCGGGAGCGGGCGGGACGGTCGGGTCCGGGATCTCTGGTGTCTGGGGCGGCGAGACCGGCGTGGGAGCCTCCCCGGGATGGGGTACCTCGAGGGACGGCCCGACCGGGCCCGGCGCACCCGACGCCGGGCGGGGGGTGGTCGCCATCACGTCTGGCGATCCAGGTCAGCCGCCTCCTGCTTCTTGGCGTCGGCGGCCTCCTGCGCGCGCGCGGCCTCGTCCTTCGTCTCGGCCTTCTTCTCCTCCTTCTGGCCCTCGCGCCGCGTGCTCGCGTCGCCGGTCACATCGCCGACGGCCTTCTTGGCCCGGCCGGTGATCTTGTCCGTGATGCCCATGGTTCCTCCTTGGGATCGATCGAGTTCCCCCCGGCCCTACCCGAACGGCGTCGAGGGCCAATCATCTCGGAGATCCACGATCGAGTCGTACACCCTCGATGCGCCGGCATCGCGCAGTTCGTCCACGGCGAAACCCCCGGTGCGCACGGCGAGGGTTTCGAGACCGGCACGGTGGGCGGCCTCGACGTCCCAGCTCGAGTCGCCGACCATCACCGCCTCGCCCTGGCCCGCCTTCTCCAGGGCCACCTGCACCAGGTCGGGCTGGGGCTTGGTGGCCTGCACGTCGCCGGAGGTGGTCCAATCGTCGGCCAGGTCACGCGCATCGAGCAGGTCGAGGTAGATCTCCAGCTCCTCGGGCTTGGCCGAGGAGGCAAGGATCACCATGCAGCCACGGTCCTTCAGATCCTCGATCATCCCCCGGGCGCCCTCCAGGGGCTCGACCTCATCGACCAGCGTGTAGTAGATCGCCTTTTCGGCCGTGCGAAGGTCCTGGCCCTTCTCCTGCTCGACCTCCTCGCCGCACAGGTACTCGACCAGCTGATCGCCGCCCATGCCCACCGCGCGGTGGATGCGCCACACCGGGAGCACGATGCCGTTCTGGCGCAGCGCGCGATACCAGGCGAGCGCGTGCTGGTAGTTGGAGTCCACCAGCGTGCCGTCTACGTCGAGGATCGCGGCTGGCGGCACGGCTAACGGGGGAGGGAGATCTCGGCAAGGGACATGGGCGCCGCCGTACCCCGCAGGGTTGGCGCTGATGCGCCCGCTAGCCGGGGTGGCCGGCCGCGGCAGCCACAGAAAGGCGCCCCAGGCACCTGCGGATGATGCGCGAGACCTGCATCTGGGAGATCCCGACGGCGTCTCCGATCTCGCTCTGGGTGAGGTCCTGCTCAAAGCGCAACCGCAGGATGAGGCGCTCGTGCTCGGTGAGGGTGTTCATCAGGCGCGCGAGCAGCGCGCGGTCCTCGGCCAGCCCGAAGCCGGGCTCGTCGAGGCCGACCCCGTCGCCCACCGTCTCGTCGGCGTCCTCACTTCGGCGTGGTGCCTCCAGCGAGGCGGCGCGGTAGGCGCCCGCGGCCTCGATGGCCTCCAGCACCTGCTCCTCGCCGATCTCCAGTGCCCTGGCCAGCTCGCTGATGGTGGGCCGGCGGCCCAGCTCGCCGCTGAGGTCCTCCGCGACGCGGTCGGCGCGCAGCGCGAGCTCCTGGAGGTCGCGCGGCACGCGCATCGACCAGGTGCGGTCACGGAAGTGGCGCTTGAGCTCGCCCAGGATCGTCGGGACGGCGTAGCTTGAGAAGGCGACCGGCCGCTGGACGTCGAAGCGGTCGACCGCCTTGACCAGGCCGATGGCGGCGACCTGCACGAGGTCGTCGAGGGGCTCGTCAGCCTGCGCGTAGCGACGCGCCAACCGGCGGGCGAGGGGCAGGTAGCGCTCGATCAGCGCGGCGCGCGCATCCTGGTCTCCGTGGCGCTGCCAGCGGGCGAACTGGGCGCGTTCGCCCTCAACGTGTCGTGCGGTGTGGATGGCCATGGGCGCGGTCGGACAGACCGCGCCAGGGGGTCGAGCGCGAGCGGCTGCGGCGGGGTGGATCGACCGCGGCCGAGTCGGCATCATACCTCGCCGGATGGCGAGCGCGACCAGGGGAGAAGAGCGACAGGCGACCGAGCGCCTGCACGTACTCGTCGCCGACGAGGACCACGGTGCGCTGCAGCCCACCGTGGAGCTGCTGCGGGGGCTGGGCCACGACGTGGTCGGCCGCGCGCTGACCCTCGGGCAGGTCGAGGCCCAGATCAGCGCCGAGCAGCCCGACATGGCCGTGGTGCGCGTGCACCACGACGACGAGCACGCGCTGGAGCTCATCGCCGAGATCACCGAGGTGGCCGGGCGGCCGGTCATCGCCATCGTCGACGACCCGCCGCCGGCGTTCGTGCGCCGGGCCGCCGAGCGGGGCATCTTCGCCTATGCCCAGCCCGACGCCGCCGGGGACCTGCAGGGCGCCATCGAGGTGGCCATGCAGCGCTATTACGAGACGGTGGAGCTCACGCGCCAGGTCGACCGCCTCGAGTCGGCGCTCGAGCGCCGCGCGGTGATCGAGCGCGCCAAGGGCATCCTGATGGAGCGCCATGGCAAGGACGACACAGCCGCCTTCGGGATGCTGCGCGAGCAGGCGCGGCGCAGCAACCGCACCGTCATCGATCTCTCCCGGGCGATCATCGACGGCCACCCGCTGCTGCCCAAGCGAACCTAGCTGCCAGGTGTGGGGGGACTGGCCCCGCGACCCAGCGTGCGCTCGTCGGGATGCGGACACAGGCCGCCCCGACCCGGGCAGGTGGCGCACAGATCGCGGTGGGGCCCCTCGGTGACCGCGAACTCGCCGCGCAGGAGGGGAGCCGCGGCGGTGAGGAGCTCGGCCTCCAACACGGGCGCATCGGCCGTGGTGAATCGGGCCTGCACGGGCTCGGCGGGCCGCTCAAGGAAGGCGTAGGCGACCTCGACGGTGGCAAAGCCCTCACGCAGGGCGGCCAGCGCGTAGGCAGCGCGCTGGGCGGCGTAGACGCCGCCCACGCGCCCAGCCGGGTCCTCGCCAGAGCCCAGGCGGTCGGTCTTGTAGTCGACGACGAGCGCCCGGGCGTCGTCCTCGTCGGCCAGCGCGTCGACCACGCCGGTCAGCAGCGGGCCGTCGCCGAGGGGCAGGGCGAAGGGCACCTCCCGCCGCACGGCGCGCGCCGCCGCCAGCCGTGCGCGCAGCGGACTGCGCGCGAAGGCGGCCACCGGCGCGAGGACGTCAGCGGCCTGGGCCGGCGACAGGCGCGCACCGTCGGGCGTGCGCAGCTCGGCTGACTCCACCGGCGCGGGCGCCGCGAGGTCCAGGCGCTGGAGGAGCTGGTGGACGAGGACCCCGCGGACCCGCGGGTCCAGGCCGCCCGGGCCGGGCTGCTCGGGTGGCAGGCTCGGCGGCTCCACCGGCCTGAGGCCCAGCACCCGCTCGAGATAGAACCGGTAGCCACATTCGCCGTAGCGAGCCAGCGCTGAGTGGCTGAGCGCGGGGAGGGCCGGCGACGTCGGCGGGACGAGGGCCCCGGCGAACCCGGCGGGATGGCGGGGCCCCCCGGCGCGCACCGCCGCCAAGCCACCCGGCGGCGGGGCGCCCGGCGCTTCGCCGGGCGCCAGCGACTCCTCGCGCAGGACCGTGCCGACCGTCTCCGGCGTGTTGCGCAGCACGCGCACGCCCACGCGCTGACCGTCGCGAACGTGGTCGTGGAGCTCCACGGCCGGTCCACCGGGACCGGCGGCCAGGGCCGGGACCAGGGCGGGCGCCAGCCAGGCCAGTGGCGGGGCCACGGGGCCCTGGGGCGGCGGACGGTCGAGGCGCAGTGCGCCCGAGAGGATCAGCCGGTCCCGCGCGCGGGTGGCACCGACGTAGAGCACGCGTCGTTCCTCCGCGCCGGCGCGCTCCAGGGCACGCTCGGTGAGGCGCTCGAGGGCAGCCGTTGGGGCGCCTCGGCCCTCGAAGCCGATCACCCGCACGCCCGCGACGCCGTCGCCCACCGCGAGATCGGGGCGGCGGGCGGGCGGGCGGCGGCCGAGGTCGGCCAGCACGACCGTGGGGAACTCCAGTCCCTTGGCGGCGTGGATGGTCATGAGGCGCACCGCACGCAGGCCGCCCAGCTCGATCGGCGCCTCGGGCTCACGCGCCCCAGCCTCCTCCTCGGCGGCCGCGAAGGCCAGGAACCCGCCGAGGTCGCGGCCGTGGGCGGCCTCGTAGGCGCCGGCCAGGCGCACGAGCTTGTGAACGTTGGCCATCCGCCGCTCGCCGCCGGGCAGCGCGAGGACGTGGAGGTCGTAGCCGGTGGCGGCCACGACGCGCTCGACGAGGGCGTCGAGGCCCAGGCGCGACGCCAGGCACCGCTCCGTGGCAAAGCGAGAGGCGAAGGCCGCAAGCCGCTCGCCCTCATCGGGCGCGACGGCTCCGCAGAGGGCACGCACGGCCCCGACGCTGTCGCCGCGGACGCTCGCCTGCGCCCCGAAGGCGGCCTCGACCGTCCGCCACAGGCCCCAGCCCACGGCATTCCTGGTCATGGCCAGCCGGGCGAGCGTATCGGCGCCGACGCCCACCAGCGGTGAGGCGAGCACGCCGTACAGCGCCGTCTCCTCCTCGGGGTTGGCCAGCGCCTGCAGCCACGCGCGCAGGTCGAGCACCTGCTGGGCCGACCAGTAGCCGCGCCCGCCCGAGGCGTAGGTGGCCAGCCCCTGATCCTCCAGGGCGCGCTCGAAGACCTCCAGCGAGGCGATGGCGCGCACGAGGACGACCACCTCGGCGGGCTCGACGCCCTCGCCCTCGACGAGGTCGGCCACCCGCTGGGCGACCAGGCGCGCCTCCGCGCGCCGGCAGGCCGCCACGGGTGGCAGGGTGTCCCCCAGACGCTCCTCGTGCTCCTCCCACGTCTGCGCGTCGGTGAGCAGGAGTTCCACGGGCGGGCCGTGTCCCGGGTCGCCCGCATCCTCGCGGCCGGGCACCAGCTCGACGAAGCCCTCGCCCAGCAGCTCGGTGAAGGCGGCGTTGACCGCCCCCAGCACGCGGGCCCGGCTGCGGAAGTTGCGCGCCAGGGTGCGCACGGCGTTGCGGCCGCCGAGGCTCGTCCGGCGTCGGCGGAAGCCCTCGACGTCGGCGTGGCGGAACCCGTAGATCGACTGGAACTCGTCCCCTACCGCGAAGAGGTGCTCGGGGGCCACCAGGTCCAGCAGCTCGAGCTGGAGGGGATTCGTGTCCTGGAACTCGTCCACCATCACGCGCTCGTACCGCGCGCGGATCGCGGCGCGCAGGCCCGGGCGGTCGCGCAGGAGGTCGCGCGCGCCCAGCTCGAGGTCGGCGAAGTCCAGCGCCCCGCGGCCGCGCTTGGCCTCCGCGTAGGCGGCGGCGTGGCGCCCGAGCAGGTCGCTCAGCAGCACGAGGTCGTCCGCCCCCCGGTGCTCGACCAGGGCGGCGCGGAAGGCGGCGAGCGCCTCGCCGTAGGCCTGCAGGGCGTCGCCGTGCAGGACGCCGTTGTTCCCGGGGCGCACGATGACCGCGTCCAGACGGGCGATGGACAGGGCCGAGCGCGCGGGTGGCGCGTCGTCGAAGAGCGCCAGCGCCGCGGGCGGATCGCCCGCGGCCGCGCCCTCCCCCTCCTGGAGCATCTGGGCGCAGCGCTCGACCTGGCTCAGGGCGCGCCGGACGCGGTCGCCGGGAGCCTCGACCGCCGCCAGCTCCTGCATGGCCCCAGCACAGGCC
>DASZCY010000010.1:0-8165 GCA_035942615.1 Solirubrobacteraceae bacterium
GATGTGTCCGAAGGGCGGGTGGCCGAGATCGTGGCCCAGGCCGATGGCCTCGGTGAGGTCCTCGTTGAGCCCTAGCGCACGCGCCACCGTGCGCGAGATCTGGGTGACCTCGATGGTGTGGGTCAGGCGCGTGCGGTAGTGATCTCCCTCGGGCGCCACGAAGACCTGCGTCTTGTGCTTGAGCCGACGAAAGGCCTTGCAGTGCACGATCCGGTCACGGTCGCGCTGGAAGGGCGAGCGCAGCCAGCAGTCGGGTTCCTCAACGGCCCGGATCGCCGGCCACGAGCGTGCGGCCAGCGGGGAGAGGTGCTCCTCCTCCCACGCGCGCCGGCGGGCGCGCAGGCCCCCCGCCACCGGCCCGGTCGTCGTGTCCACGTGCATGACGGCCGATTTTGGCAGGGGCGGTGGCGGCAACGCGGCGTTGTCACAGAGTCGGGCGCCGGGCGTGGCCGGCCAGTGTCCTACCTCGGGCTCGCCGACCGCAGACGGACGCCCGCGTGGTGTTCGGCCATCGCCGCGATGGCCCGCTCGGCCTGGCGCAGATGGGGAGCGTCGGCGACCGGGCCCTGGGCCAGGGGGTGACCCAGGGCCCCGGCCAGGAAGGCGTGGGCCTCCGGGTCCAGCGGGAACGCGCTGGCCTCGCAGGCGCCGCACACCACCCCACCCGCCGCGCCGGAGAATCCGGTGAGATGCTCGCGCTCGCCGCAACTCGCGCAGGCGGCCAGCTGGGGGGCCAGGCCGGCGGCCAGCAGCAGCTTGAGGCGAAAGGCCAGCTGGTTGGCGTGCGTGGCGTGATCGCGATCCCCGTCCACCCCCGCGTCCAACAGCGCCAGCTCGGAGCAGAGGAGATGGAAGGCCGCGGGCTGCGGATCGGCGCTGTCGATGAGCCGGGCCGTCGCGTCGCACGCGCGCGCGGCGGCGTCCAGGGCGCGGGCGTCCTCGCGCAGGCGGCGGTGGGGCTGCACGGTGTCGGCGCTGGTCACCGTGAGCAGGTCCGAGCGGGCGCGGGCGGGCTCGTAGAGGACCAGGTTGGTGCGCGTGAAGGGCTCCAGGCGCCCGCCGAAGCGGCTGCGCGCCCGGCGCACGCCCTTGGCGATGGCCGCCACGCGACCGCGAGCGGGCGTGAGGAGGTGCAGGATGCGGTCGGCCTCCCCGTAGCGCAGGGAGCGCAGCACCACCGCCTCGAGCTTCAGCGCGCCCGGCACAGGGAGCCCTAGCCACCCACTATACTTTTTGAAGTAATGAGCGAGATCACCGTTTACACCACCATTCCCTGCGGCTACTGCACCCGGGTCAAGGCATTGTTGGACGCGCGCGGCCTCGTGTACGAGGAGATCAACCTCTCACGCGACGTGGACGGTCGCATGCAGCTGCTCGAGCGCACCGGCATGATGACCTTCCCGCAGGTCTTCGTCGGCGAAGAGCTCATCGGCGGCTTCACCGAGACGCTGCTGGCCGAGCAGACCGGACGCTTGCAGGAGCTGCTGGCCGCCTGAGCCGCGGGCGAGGCTGGCAGCGCTCGCAGACGTAGGTCCCCCGCCCCGCCGCGACCAGCTTGCGCACGGGACCACCGCACGCCGGGCACGGCCGCCCGGCGCGGCGGTGGACCAGGAACTCGTCCTGAAAGGAACCGCGCACGCCATCGGCGTGGCGGAAGTCGTCGATGGTCGCCCCACCGGCCTCGATGCCCGCGCGCAGCGCGGCCACCACGCCGGCGCGCAGGGCCTCGAGCTGGGCCGGGCGCAGCGTCCCGACCGGGCGCAGGGGGTGGATGCGCGCGCGGAACAGCGCCTCGTCAGCGTAGATGTTGCCCACGCCGGCCAGCCTGGTCTGGTCGAGCAGGAACGCTTTGACGGGCGCGCGGCGCCCGCGCGACAGCGCGCGCAGCGCGGCCGTGGTGAACCCCTCGTCGAGGGGCTCGAGGCCCAACCGGGCGGCGAAGAAGGCGTCGCGGGCCGGGCGGCCCACCAGCAGCTCGCCCGTGCCAAAGCGCCGGGGATCGCAGAAGACGATGCGGGGGCCGTCCTCCAGGAGGAAGGTCACGCGGGCGTGGGGCGGGCGCTCACCCGGCGGGTCGGCCAGCAGGGTGCCGGTCATGCGCAGATGGGTGGCCACAAAGACCTCGCCGCGCAGCTCCCAGGTCAGGTACTTGCCCCGGCGGCTGAGACGCTCGACCGCCCGGCCGGCCACCGCTGCCTCGACCTCGGAGGCGGACAGCGGCGCGCACCAGCGCGGGTCGGCGACGGTCAGCCGGGTCAGCGTGCGCCCCTCCACCAGCGGCGCGAGCTGGCGGCGGATGGTCTCGACCTCGGGCAGCTCGGGCATGGGCGCGTCTCGAGTATGCCTCCCGACCCGTGCTAGCCGGGGCCAGCAGCTCGCTAGCAGGGCCTGGCACCACCTGGGAGGAACGACCTGCCCGGCAGCGCGGGCTCGGTGCGCCCTCCGCCCAGCCAGGCCAGGACGCTGGCTCCCACGTCGGCCAGCATGCCGTCGTGCCGGCGGCCACCATGCCCGGAAAAGACCGCCAGCAGCGGAGCGTGCTCGCGGGTGTGATCGCTGTGGCGAGCGAGGGGGTCGCAGCCGTGGTCGGCGCTCAGCACGAGGAGATCGTCCTCGCCCAAGCGCCCCAGCCACCTCCCCACCTCGGCGTCGATGGTGCGCAGCGCGCCGTGGAAGCCCTCGACGTCCTTGCGGTGGCCGAAGCGCTGGTCGGTCTCCACCAGGTTGGTGAACACCAGGCCCGCCTCGAGCTCGTCGATCAGCCGCCCGGTGGCCTGAAGCGCCGCGGCGTTGGTGGCGCCCGGGTGGGCGTGGTCGAAGCCCCGGCCGGCGAACAGGTCGTAGGTCTTTCCCACCGCGTGCACGGGCACGCCGGCCTCGCGCACGGCGTCGAGGTACGACGGCCCCGGCGGCACCACGCTGAAGTCCCTGCGGCCCTCCGTGCGTGCAAAGGCGCCGGGCGCGCCGGCGAAGGGACGGGCGATGACGCGCCCCACGGCGTGCTCGCCGATCAGCACCGCCCGCGCGGCGGCGCACGCCGCGTGCAGGGCCTCCTCGCCCAGCACGTCGGTGTGGGCGGCCAGCTGCAGGACCGAGTCCTGCGAGGTGTAGAGAATGGGATGGCCGGTGCGCAGGTGCTCGGCGGCGAAGTCGTCGATGGCGTCCAGCCCGTTGTAGGGACGGTTGCACAGCAGGTCGGCGCAGCCGATCGCCTCGCGTAGCGCATCCAGCACCGCGGGCGGAAATCCCTGCGGGTAGGTCGGGGCGGGCTCGGCTGCCACCACGCCCATGAGCTCCCAGTGACCGCTGGTGGAGTCCTTGCCCGGGCCCTGGGGCGCCAGGCGCCCGTGCAGGACCGGCTCGCGTGCCGGCGCGACGCCCACCAGCGAGAGGATCGAGCCCAGCCCGAGGCGGCCGAGGACCGGGAGGTCGAGGCCCCCGGCGCGGCGCGCGACATGGCCCAGCGTGTCGGTGCCGGCGTCGCCGTAGGTCTCGGCGTCGGGCGCCGCGCCGGCTCCGCAGGCATCGAGAACGATGACAAAGGTCCGCCGTGCGCCCCCGCTCACGCGCTGGGCTCGCTGAGCTCGATCGAGTCGAGGACCTTCTCGAAGATTTCCCTGTCGACCCGCTTGAAGTCCCGCGGACGCGCGTAGGCGTCGATGACGTACTCCGCGCCGAAGGCATACACGTGCACGGAGTGCAGGACGCGCTTGCGCCCCGCGATGGTCCCCGCGGCGACGAGCTCCACGGCCGGGCGGTCGTCGATCTCGGTGACCTCGGAGGAGCGTACCCGCAGGCCGGGGTCGCGGGCCTTGGCCGCGTCGGTGAGGTTCTTCAGCGCGGCCCGCACCTCGTCATCGCTGGCCGGCAGCGGCTCGCTGCGCGGGTATCGCCAGACGCTCAGCACCGCGGTGCCCGTCCCGCTGGCGATCAGCTGAGGAGGCGCCCCCTCGACGACCCGCCATCCGTTGGGAACCCGCAGCGCCAGCCCCGCGTCGTCGATCTCTCGCTCGGAGAAGCCAAAGGCGGGCCCCGGCGTGTCGAAGTCGCGCGGGGACGTGCGCGCGTTGCCACAGCCGGCAGAGAGCACGGCCGCGGCCACGAGCGCGAGGAGAGCCGGAGGGCGGCGCATGGGCCGCCCATTGTCTCAGCGCGACCGCGGCGAGTCAGCGCACGGAGGCCCGCGGGTGGGCGGCGTGGTAGACGTCGCGCAGGCGCTCGGCGGAGAGGTGGGTGTACATCTGCGTGGTGGCCACGTCGGCGTGGCCGAGCATCTCCTGCACGGCACGAAGGTCGCACCCGCCGGCCAGCAGATGCGTGGCGAAGGTGTGACGCAGCGTGTGGGGGCTCATCCTGCCCTCCAGCCCGGCGGCGCGCGCGTGGCGCTGCACGATCTTGTACAGCCCCTGGCGAGTCAGGCCGCCTCCGCGCCGGTTGACGAACAGATGGTGCTCCTGGCCGTCGCCCACCAGCGCCGGACGCCCGCGCTCTAGGTAGGCGCGCACCGCCGTGACCGCCTGGCGGCCGACCGGGACGAGGCGCTCCTTGGCGCCCTTGCCTCGCGCGCGCAGGATGGCGTGAACCAGGTCGAGGTCGCCCACCAGCAGGTCCACGGCCTCCGTGGCGCGCAGGCCGCAGGCGTACATGAGCTCCAGCAGCGCGCGGTCGCGCAGCGCGGTGGGCTCGCTGCCCCGCGCGCTCTCAAGCAGCCGCGTGACCTGCGCGCGGGAGAGCACGTGAGGCAGGCGCTGGCTCTTGCGAGGCGCGCGCAGCGACGCGGTCGGGTCGCCCTCGAGCACGCCCTCGCGGCGCAGGTGGCGGTAGAAGGAGCGCAGGCAGGCCGTCTTGCGCTGCAGGGTCGCCGGAGCCACGGCGGTGCGCTGGGCCCCGCCGGTGGCAAGCTCGGACAGGAAGCCCGCGAGGTCGCCGTGGCCGGCCTCGAGCACGTCGATGCCCCAGCCCTGCAGGTGGGCGCCGAACTGAAGAAGGTCGGAGCGGTAGGCCTCCAGCGTGTTGCGCGACAGGCCGCGCTCGAACTCCAGGTAGGCGAGGAAGTCGAGCACGTGGTGCTCGAAGGCGCGCGCGGACGAAGCCGAGGCTGCGGTGGCCACGGCATTGGGTTCGCCCCCCACGGGGCGAACCCTGCCCGCCTGGGCCGTGTCAGCCGGCCAGGGCGCCGGCGTCGCGCGCACGACGCAGCCACAGCAGGCCGACGAGGGTCTTGGCGTCGACGGTGGCGTCGATGGCGGCATCCAGGTCGGCCAGCGGCCAGCGGACGAGCTCGATGCGCTCGTGCTCCTCTGTCTCGGGCCGCTCGACCCGGCGCAGGCCGGTGGCCAGGAACACGCTGACCTCCTCGTCGGTGAAGCCCGTCGAGGAGAAGTAGGTCGTGGCGTGCAGCCAGGAGTCGGCGGCCAGGCCGACCTCCTCGGCCAGCTCGCGCTGGGCGGTCTGCAGCGGCTCCTCGCCCTCGACGTCCAGGCGCCCGGCGGGAATCTCCAGCACGTCGTCGCGCTCGATCGCCTCGCGCGGCTGGCGGACGAGATAGAGCGCCTCGTCGTCGTAGGCCACGATGCCCACCGCGCCGCCTTGGTGGACCCACTCGCGCATCACCTCGTCGCCGTCCTCGTGACGGAACCTCCCCCGGTGCACGGAGAAGATCGGGCCCTCGTGGAGGGTCTCGGAGTCCAGGGGCTCGAAGCTCGGGCTCATGGTGCGCATTCCTCCAGCAGGGCGAGAGACACGTCCAACATGCCCTCGAGCGCGGCCACCGACACGCACTCCCCCGGCTCGTGGCTGCGCTGGGTGCCGTTGGCCAGGTTGGTGCACGCCAGGCCCGCGGCCTGCAGCGCGTTGGCATCCGACCCGCCGCCGGTGGTGATGCGCCGGGGCACGTGGCCGCACGCGCGCAGGGCAGCCTCGGCGACCGCCACGCTGATGGCGTCGTCAGCGTGACGGTAGCCCGCGAACAGCTGCTCGACGGTCACGTCCAGGTCGCACTCGCACTCGGGGTCGTTGGCGGCGTCGTGGAGGTGGTCGACCAGCCGGGCGGTGGTGCCCTCGGCGCGGGCGGCGTCCAGGGAGCGGACCTCTCCAGTGACGGTGCAGCGATCGGGCACGACATTGGTGCCGTGGGTGGTGCCGCCGTGCACGGAGGCCACGCTGGCCGTGGTCTCGGGGTCGAGGCGTCCCAGGGGCATGGCCGCGACGGCGCGCGCCGCCGCCTGGACGGCACTGCGCCCGTGCTCGGGGCGGATGCCGGCGTGGGCGGCGCGACCGTGCAGGTGCGCGGCGAAGCGAAAGAGGGTAGGCGAGGCCATCACCACCTCCCCGATGGGCGTCGCGTGATCGAAGACGTAGCCCCAGTCCGAGCGCAGCGTGGCGACGTCGAAGGCCCTCGCGCCCGCGAGCGCGTCCTCCTCGGCGACCGTGAACAGAAGCTCGAGCCCCACCGGGCAGCCCTCGAGGGCGACGCGGTGGGCCAGGGCCAGGAGGACGGCCACCGCGGCCTTGTTGTCGGCGCCGAGGATGCCTTCGTGAGCGTTGCGCCAGGCACCGTCGTCCACCACGGGCTCGATCGGGCCGTCATGGGCCACGGTGTCCACGTGCGCGCACAGCAGCACGCTGCGCGGCGCGCGCCCCCGAATGCGCACCACCACGTTGCCACACTCCGCGCCGGTCGCGGCGGCCGCGCCGTCCTCCTCGGCGTGCAGGCCCAGCGCGCGCAGCTCGCTCACCACCCGGTCCATGCATGCCCGCTCGCCCCCGGAGGGGCTGGGGATGGCACACAACTGCGCGAACAGATCGTTCAGGCGCCGGCGCTCAAGCTCGCTGGCGGGACGCACCGAGCCGACCCTACCCCGCCGGTACCTCAGGTGCGGTGGGCGACGATCGGGCCCACCGGGCCCTCCTCCACCTCGAGGACGCCGCGCCGCAGGCGGTCGAGGGCGGCGCCGACGAAGCCTCGGAACAGCGGCGCGGGCTGCTCGGGGCGCGACTTGAACTCAGGGTGGAACTGCGAGGCCACGAAGAACGGGTGGTCGGGCAGCTCGACGATCTCGACCAGGCGCTCGTCGGGCGAGGTTCCCGACAGCACCATGCCCGCGGCACGCAGGCGCTTGTGCATCATCGGGTTGACCTCGAAGCGATGGCGGTGGCGCTCGTAGATGACCGCCTCGCCATAGAGGGCGAGCGCAGCGGTGCGGGGATGGAGCTTCACCGGGTCGGCGCCCAGGCGCATGGTGCCGCCCAGGTCGGTGACCTCCTTCTGCTCGGGCAGCAGGTCGATGACCGGGTGGGGCGTCTCGGGATCGAACTCCGTGGAGTTGGCGCCCTCCATGCCCGCGGCGTGGCGAGCGAACTCGCTGACGGCGATCTGCATGCCCAGGCAGATGCCTAGGTAAGGGATTTCGCGCTCGCGGGCGATGCGCGCGGCGGCAATCTTTCCCTCGATGCCCCGTCCGCCGAAGCCGCCGGGGATGATGATGCCGTCGGCCTGCTCCAGGCGGGCGCGCGTCTGGGTGGCGTCACCCTGGCCTTTGCCCTCGAGGTGCTCGGAGTCGACCCACTCGACCTCGATGCGACAGCCGTGGTGGAAGCCCGCGTGGCGGAGGGACTCGAGCACGGACAGGTAGGCGTCCTCCAGACTCACGTACTTGCCCACCAGAGCGATGCGCACCGACTCGCGGGCGGCGGCCGCACGACCGAGCGTGCCGCGCCACTCGGCCAGGTCGGGCGGGGGCGTCTCGAAGCCGAAGTGCTCGCAGACCAGATCGTCGACGCCCTCGTCGTGGAACCACAGCGGGACCTCGTAGATGTTGCCGACGTCCTTGGCCGAGATCACGGCCTCGGTGGGCAGCGAGGCGAACAGGGCGATCTTGCGACGGATGTCGTCGCCCAGCGGGCTTTCCGAGCGGCACAGGACCATGTCGGGCGTGATGCCGATGCCCCGCAGCTCGCTCACCGAGTGCTGGGTGGGCTTGGTCTTCAGCTCGCCGGCGTGACCGATGTAGGGCACGTAGGTCAGGTGGATGTACAGACAGTTGCGCCGACCGACGTCGATCCCCAGCTGGCGGATGGCCTCCAGGAAGGGCAGCGACTCGATGTCGCCCACGGTGCCGCCGATCTCGGTGATGACCACGTCGACGTCCCCGGTCTCGGCGATC
>DASZCY010000011.1:0-9282 GCA_035942615.1 Solirubrobacteraceae bacterium
TTCCATGGAGGCTGTTGCATAAGTCGGGTGGTGTCGTCCGACTCGGTTAGGACCATGTCGGGATGACGCAGAGCTTTTTGGGGTGCGATCGCGAGCAGGCGTTTTTGTTGCCGCCGAGTGTGGATCAGTGGCTGCCCGCCGATCACTTTGCGCGGTTTGTGGTTGCCGCGGTCGAGGCGATGGATCTGTCGGCGTTTTATGCGGACTACCGCGCCGATGGCTATGGCCGTCCGGCCCACGATCCGGCGATGATGGTCGCGTTGTTGGTCTATGCCTACGCGCGTGGGAAGCGCTCGTCGCGGGTGATCGAGCGTGGCTGCATCGAGGACATCGCGTTCAGAGTGATCGCGGCCAACCGGGTCCCTGATCACTGCACGATCGCGCGGTTTCGCCAGCGTCACGAGGCGGCGCTGGCCGGGTTGTTCGGTGAGGCGTTGGCGTTGTGCGCCCAAGCCGGGCTGGCCGGCGTCGAGGTCTCTCCTCGGGGTGGATGGCACGAAGGTTCACGCCAACGCGTCTGAGCGCGCGACGCGCGACTACCAGCAGCTGGCCGAGGAGATCCTGCGCGACGCCGACGCGGTCGACGCGACCGAGGATGAGCAGTTCGGTGATCGCCGCGGCGACGAACTGCCGCCCGAGCTGGCGACCGCCAACGGTCGGCGCAAGTGGCTGGATGCCGCCAAGCGCCGCCTCGACGCACAGCGCGAACTGGAGGCCCGCCCGATTCCCGCGCCGCGCTGCGCGCGTGTGAAGGAGGCCAAACGCCGCCTGGAAGAAGAGCTGTGGACCGAGCGCAGCGCCAACGATGCCTATGAGACCTACCGGGCGCGCGGGGTGATGCGCAACGGCCGGCGCTTCGGCGCTCCACCCCTGCCCTATGTCCCGCCCCACCAGCCGGTGGGCAAGATCAACGTGACCGATCCCGACTCGCGCAATCTCAAGGCGCCGCGCGGCTACGTGCAGGGCTACAACGCCCAGGCGGTCTGCAACCAACAACAGATCGTGGTCGCCGCCGACGTCTCGGTCAGCTCGGCGGACTTCGGCCAGATGGGACCGATGATCACCAAGGCCCAGAGCGAACTGGCAGCCGCCGGAGTGACCGCCTCGCCCGCGGTGGTGCTCGCCGACGCCGGCTACTGGCACGGCGAGCAGATCGACGAGCTGATGGGCCGCGGCATCCAGGTCCTCGTCCCGCCCGATGCAAACAAGCGCAAGGGCACCCGTCCAGGCTGGAACGGCGGGCGCTATGCATTCATGCGCCGCGTCCTTGAGAGCGACACGGGCGGGGGCCTATACCGAAAACGCCAGCAGATGATCGAGCCCGTCTTCGCCGACACCAAGTTCAACCGCCGCATCGACCGCTTCCAGCACCGCGGGCGCTCAGCCGCGCGCTCCGAATGGCGACTGATCACCGCCAGCGGCAACCTCATGAAACTCCACCGCCACCAGCTCAGGCTCGCCAGCCCCTAAACCAGGCCGGCGGCACCCGCCCCGCCGCCCGCCTGCTCAAAGCCCAAGCCGACCCCGGCCCCATCAGGACACCCGGCAACATCGCCGCCCTGACCGGCCCCCGTTTACCACGCCCCACCTCACCCGCGTGCGGTTACGCAACAGCCTCCATGCAAGGCAGCGGCGATGGGGTTCGCCGCCTCGCATGTCGAGCCTGTCTCGCAAGCCGCTCGGCCAATGCTGGCGGCGACGCTCGGGCAGATCACCGACCAAGCCAGCGCCGTCCCAGACGGGATCGGCCTGCGGCACCCGACTCGACCGTGGGCGCCTCGAACACCGCGTCGCGCACAGGGCGCCCCGGAGCGGGCGCGGGACTGATCGAGCCAGTACAACTGACGCATGACCAACATCCACTCGCCGCGCTTCGAAGAGGGCGAGCGCCCGCAGGGCTTTGGCGCCCGTCGGGCGCGGATCGGCTACGAGCTGGGGACGGAGCGGATCGGCTGCAGCCTGTTCGAGGTGCCGGCGGGCCAGGCGGCCTATCCCTACCACTTCCACTACGCCGACGAGGAACTGCTGATCGTTCTCGAGGGACGACCGACGCTGCGAACGCCAGGGGGCGAGCGCGAGCTCGAGCAGGGCGAGGCGGTCTGCTTCGCAGTAGGAGAAGAGGGCGCGCATCAGCTGATAAACCGAGCGATCAGCCGGTCACCTTCCTCGCGGTCTCCAGCCACGGCCGGCCGGACATCGTCGACTACCCGGACTCCGACAAGATCGGTGTCGGCGAGCGCTTGCCACACGGCGGCGGGCTGCGAGCCTTCTTCCGCCGTGGGGACGCGGTCGGCTACTGGACCGGTGAGCACCCACCGGCATGATATTACGATAGCGCGGCCCGTTCATCCCCGGGTCCCACGCCACGATGGTCGGCCGCTGCCGGTGCCCGGTGAGGATCGCTCCGTCCGTCCGGTCACCCAGCAACGATGACGCGTGCTCCGACCGCCTCGTATGTGGCCTTGGCACGGACATCGCGGGTAGCCAGGTCCGCGCCGTGCTCGACGGCGGCAAGGGCCACCAGCGCGTCGTACACCGCGCCGCCGGCGATTCTCAGCCGATCGAGCGTCTCCGGGAGGCGCGCGGCGACCTCGGAACGAAGGAGCAGAGGCTCGACGAAGCGCTCGGTGAGTAACCGGGCGGCATCGTCGGGTGCGAGGCGTATGTCACCGGGCAACCGTGTGAGCACGGAGTAGGTCTCCGCCAGCGCATGACCGCTGAGCGCAACCTCCCGCCCGTCCCACCAGCGCGTGATCTCGGCGTGGGCCTGGTGGGTCTGCACGAGGAGCGGGACGGCCACGCTCGTGTCCAGCCCGAGCGCCGTCAACGCCGGCCGGTGTCGATCAGCCCGAAGAGCACGTCGTCGTCGATCGCGGTATCGCCGGTGGCCACCAGGACCCCAGCCTCATCGACGAGCCGAGCTGTCCGCCCGGTCGGAAGCACCTGCAGGCCAGCGCCGTAGCGCGAGATGTCCACCGTGGAGCCGGCGGTGAGACCCAGCGCGTCGCGCAGGGGCTTGGGCACGACGAGCCGTCCAACCGAGTCGATCGAGGCCTTCATTGGGAGGATGCTACCAGTCGTTTCCCACTTCGCGCCCTGAGCCCGAGGGGCTGGACCCTCGCGCTCGCGCCGAGCCCCAGGCAGGAACCGCCCGGCGGAGCGCCCCGGCGATGAGCCCGCGCGCGGCCACGTCCGTAGACAGGGCATGAAGGTCACCGTCACCGGCGCCACCGGGCGCATCGGCTCGACCCTGGTCGCCCGCCTGCGCGAGCGCGGCGACGAGGTCACGGTCCTCTCGCGCGATCCCGCCCGGGCCACCGAGCGCCTCGGGGTCCCCGCCGCGGCCTGGGACCTCAAGGCCGGTCCGCCGCCCGCCGAGGCGCTGGCCGGCCGCGACGCCGTGGTCCACCTGGCCGGCGAGGACATCGGCCAGCGCTGGAGCGAGCAGGTCAAGCACGAGATCCGCGCCAGCCGCGAGCAGGGCACCCGTCACCTCGTCGACGGCCTGCGCGCCGCCGAGCCCCGTCCCCGCCTACTGGTCTCGGCCTCGGGCTCGGGGTACTACGGGCCTCGCGGTGACGAGCGCGTGGACGAGAGCAAGCCGCCCGGCGGCGACTTCGTGGCCCAGGTGTGCGTGGCGTGGGAGCACGAGGCCCAGCGCGCCGAGGAGCTCGGCCTGCGCGTGATCCGCCAGCGCACCGGGCCGGTGCTCGACAGGGAGGGTGGCGCGCTGGCCAAGATGCTGCCTCCCTTCCGCCTCGGCGTGGGCGGGCCGGTCGCCGGCGGCGATCAGTACCTGCCCTGGATCCACCTCGACGACGTCGTCGGGCTCTATCTCGCCGCCCTGGGCTCGCAGGACTTCGCGGGCGCGCTGAACGCCTCGGCGCCCGAGCCGGCCACCAACAGGGCGTTCTCCAAGGCGCTGGGCCGGGCGTTGCACCGCCCGGCCTTCGCGCCCGTCCCACGCTTGGCGCTGCGCATCCTCTACGGCGAGATGGCCCAGATCGTCACCGAGGGGGTGCGCATGGTCCCCGGCCGCGCCGGGGAGCTGGGCTACGCCTTCGCCCACCCGGATCTGGACGAAGCGCTGAGGTCGGCCCTGAGCTGACTCCTCGTGCCCCGTTTGTGCGTAGGCTGCGCGCACCATGGAGGCGGAGGCCGGCCAGGCGCAGCCCGGCGCCCTCGGGCGTCGGGAGGGTCGCGCGTCGCTGCGCACCGCCATGAGCGCCAATCCCGGCCTCGTGGCCGCGGGCATTGTCCTCGCCATCGCGGTGGCGCTGATCGCCACCCAGGGCCTGCAGCCAGTCGCCCAGACCGGGCTCAACGGGCTCATCTCCGGCTCCTACTTCGCCCTGGGCGCCGTCGGGCTGACGCTCGTCTACGGGACGCTGAAGCTCGTCAACTTCGCCCACGGCGACCTGCTGACCTTCGGCGCCTACACCGCCTTTGTGGCCAACATCACGCTCGGGCTGCCGATCCTCCTCGCCGTGCTGGTGGCGATCGTGGTGACCGCCGCGCTGGGGGTCTTCACCGAACGGGTGATGTGGCGACCGATGCGCGCCAAGGGCGCCGGGTTGCTGCAGCTGCTGCTGATGGCGCTGGGCCTGGCTTTCGTCATCCGCTATGCGATCCAGTTCGTGGCCGGTACCGCGCCGCGCACGCTCGATGTCGACGTGACGTCCTCCGTGGGCTTCCTGGGACTGCGCATCGGTCAGACCCAGCTCGTCGTGATGCTCGCCGGCTTCGCGGTCCTGATCGGCGTGGGGGTCATGCTGCGCTCGACCTCGCTGGGCAGGCAGATGCGCGCCCTGTCGGACAACTTCGACCTGGCCGAGGTGAGCGGGATCGACACCGACCGCGTGGTGATGGCCACCTGGGTCTTCGCCGCCGGCCTGGCCGGCCTGGCCGGCGTGCTCTACACCTCCTCGATCGGCAACATGACGCCCAACATCGGCTTCTCCCTGCTGCTCACCCTGTTCGCCGCGGTAATCCTGGGCGGCATCGGCAACGCGTACGGAGCCCTGGCCGGTGGGGTGCTCCTCGGCCTGGCGCAGGAGTGGTCGACGCTGCTCGTCGACGCTCGATGGAAGCTGGCGGTCGGCTTCCTGGTGCTCATCCTGGTCCTCATCGTCCGCCCCCAGGGCCTGTTCGGGCGAAAAGAGCGGCTGTGACCTGGGCACCCTTCCTGGCCCTCTCCTTCGAGGCGTTCGGCTCGCTGGACTTCTGGATCGGCGCGATGACGCTGGCCGGCATCTACGCCATCTTCACCTTGGGCCTGCAGATCAACGTGGGCTTCACCGGCATGATCAACTTCGGCCAGGCCGGCTTCATGGCCATAGGCGCCTACACCATGGGCATCCTGGTGGCCGACGTCGGCCTGTCGCTGTGGCTGGCGTTGCCCATCGCCACCTTGGCCACCATGGCGGCCGGGCTGCTCATCGGCCTGCCCTCGCTGCGCCTGCGCGCCGACTACTTCGCGATCGTCACGATCGCCTTCTCGGAGATCATCCGCTACGTCGCCCAGCACGCGCGCGGGCTGACGGGAGGAAACCAGGGCCTGCTGGGGTTCGACAACCAGTGGATCGACGTCTCCAACGCCGTCCAGGACGGCCTCGCGCCCGTCGGGCTGGAGGACCAGTTCCTGGCTCCGCTGCTCATCGTCACCTGGCTCACCCTCCTCGTGCTCGCCACGGCGCTGCGCTACCTGCAGGCCACCCCGTGGGGCCGCGTGCTGCGCGCCGTGCGCGAGGACGAGGATGCGGTTCGCGCCCTGGGCAAGAACGCCTTCGCCTACAAGCTCCAGTCGATCGCCATCGCCGCCGCGCTGGGCGCCGTGGCCGGCTACTTTCTGGCCCTCAACCTCGCCTTTCTCAATCCCAACTCCTTCGAGCCGCTGTACACCTTCATCGGCTACGCCATCCTGATCCTGGGCGGGCTGGCCAGCTTCTTCGGGGTGATCGTGGGAGCGGTGGTCGTCTACACGCTGTTGGAGGCCACACGCTTCCTGGAGCTGCCGCTGTCCGCCTCGCAGGTCGCCGCCTTGCGCTTCGTGGTCGTCGGCCTCGTGCTCATCCTGCTTGTCGCCTTCCGCCCCCAGGGCATCTTCGGCAAGCGCCAGGAGATGGTGCTGGGTGACTGAGCCACTGCTCGAGGTGAGCGACGTGGCCAAGCAGTTCGGTGGCATCCGGGCGGTCGACGGGGCCTCCTTGGATGTCGAGCGCGGTTCGATCACCGCCCTCATCGGCCCCAATGGCGCGGGCAAGACCACCCTGTTCGACATCGTCACCGGCTTCGAGCGCGGAGACCGCGGTACGATCGTCCTCGACGGCGAGCGCATAGACAGACGCCCTCCCCACGCCATCGCCCGGCGGCGCATGGTGCGCACCTTCCAGATCACCAAGGCCCTATCGGCCATGCCGGTCATCGACAACATGGCTCTGGCAGCCCCCGACCAGCCCGGCGAGCACCTCACCGGCCTGCTTCTGCGTGCCCCCGTCGCGCGCAGGCGCGAGAAGGAGGTGCGCGAGCGCGCCCACGAGCTGCTCGAGGTCTTCGGCCTGCACGACAAGGCCGAGGAGTACGCCGGGACGCTGTCGGGCGGCCAGCGCAAGCTGCTCGAGCTGGCTCGCGCGCTCATGGTGGAGCCACGTCTGGTGCTCCTGGACGAGCCGATGGCCGGGGTCAACCCCAGCCTGGGCCGCCGGCTGCTGGACCACATGCACGAGCTGCGCGAGCGCGACGGCGTGACCTTCATGTTCATCGAGCACGACATGGACGTCGTCATGGCCCACTCCGACAAGGTGGTGGTCATGGCCCAGGGTGCCACCATCGCCTCCGGCCCGCCCGCGCAGGTACGCGCCGACCAGGCGGTCATCGACGCCTACCTGGGCGCGCAGGTCAAGGCGTGAGCCAGGCCGCCGTCAACGGCGACGGCGCCGCCGCCCTGCTGCGCACGGAGGGATTGGTCGCCGGCTACGTGCCCGAGGTGAACATCCTCGAGGGCGTGGACATCGTCCTGCACGACGGGGAGATCGTCACCATCGTCGGTCCCAACGGGGCGGGCAAGTCCACGCTGATCAAGACCGTCTTCGGCTTGCTGCGCGCTCGCGAGGGGCGGGTGCTGCTGCGCGGCGAGGACATCTCGCAGCGCAAGCCCCACACGATCTCGCGCTCGGGGCTGAGCTACGTCCCTCAGCTGGACAACGTCTTCCCGAGCCTGACCGTAGAGGAGAACCTGGAGCTCGGAGCCCTGGCGCGCCGGGGCACGAAGGCCTCCGAGCGCTTTGAGCGCATGTACGAGCTGTTCCCGCGCCTGGCCGAGCGCCGCCGCCAGCGCGCGGGCACGATGTCGGGCGGCGAGCGCCAGATGGTGGCCATGGCCCGCGCGCTGATGCCCGATCCCGAGGTGCTGCTGCTCGACGAGCCCTCGGCCGGCCTGGCTCCCGCCTTCGTCGAGGCCATCTTCGAGAAGGTCGCCGAGGTCAACCGGGCCGGCGTCACGATCCTCATGGTCGAGCAGAACGCCCGCCGCGCCCTCGGCTTCTCCACCCGCGGCTACGTCCTGGACCTGGGCCGCAATCGCTTCGAGGGTCCGGGGCACGAGTTGCTGGACGACCCCAAGGTCGCCGAGCTCTACCTCGGCGGCGGCTCGCGCATCGACGAACAGTGAGCGGGGGACGGGCTCGGGCGTGCGATGCCGCCCGAGCCCGTCAGCTCACCCGATCGGATCAGCCTCCCTGCCGGGAGGCCTCGAACTGGCGCAGGACCTCGAGCTCCCCGTCGTCGCCGTAGCGGTAGACCTCGTAGGTGGCCGTCGTGGGATCGCCGTTCTCATCGAAGTCGATGGGGCCGGTGACCCCCTGGAAGTCGATGTCCTCACCTGCGGCCAGGGCCCGGACGGCCTGCGGTAGCTGGGTGAAGTCATACTGCTGGCCAGGCGGAGCGCTGACGGCCTGCAGGTTCTCCGAGATGGCCCGGCCGTCGGCTTTCCCGGCCGCGACCGCGGCGAGATAGCAGAGCGTCACGGCGTCGAAGTTCTGCGCGTCGAACGTGCCGCGCTCCTCACCGGTCTGCTCGAACGCCTGGTTGAACGCCTCTACCACGCGACCTCCCTCGGGAGTGCCCGGCCGCGTGCCACGAGCACCGACCAGCGCATCGCGCGGAACGCCCTCGGGGATCGAGTCAGAGGCCAATCCGTCGGTCGTGAACAGGCGGCTCGCGTCGAACTGTCCCGTGCGCACCAGGGCCGGTCCCATACGGACGTAGGTCTCGGGAAAGTCGGCGATCACGAAGGCGTCGGGGTTGCCGGACACGATCTCCTGCGCCTCGGAGTTGTAGTTGGGCTGCTCGGGGTCGTAGAGCACCGGCCCGGTGACCTGGCCGCCCTTCTCCTGCCAGGCCCGCCCGAACCGCTCGATGAGGCCTTGGCCGTAGGCGTCGTTGCGCGCCGCGAGCGAGAGCGTGAAGTCGGTGCCACCGAGCTCCTGCTCGACGGTGTCCGCCAGCGCCCGCGCCTGCAGGATGTCCGACGGCGCGGTCCGCCAGATGAACCCGTTGTCGTCGAGGGTGCTGATCTCGGCGCTGGTGGACGCCGGCGAGATGGCCGGCGTGCGCTGGCGTGCGGCCACCGACTCGGCGACCGCGATGGTGCTCGTCGACGCCCATGCTCCGGCCAGGCAGCTCGCCCCGCCACCGATGAGCTGTCGCGCGGCCTGGACGGCGGCCTGAGCCTGGCTCTCGGTGTTGGCGTGCTCCACGCGGACGTTGGTGCGCACGCCCGCCTGCTGGGCGGCCTGGTTGATCTGCTCGACCGCGAGATCCGCCGCGGCACGCCCCGGGGGTCCGAAGGGCGACAGATCGCCGCTGAGCGGGATCAGGTCCCCGATGGTCATGTCGAACTGGACGTTCTGAGGCTGGCCGCCACCTTGGGCGCCACCGCCTCCCCCGCCGCCTTGCTCTCCGCCACAGGCCGCGACTCCCAGCGCGAGCGTGAGCGCGCCGGTCGCGAGGCCGCGGCCCAACAGCTGGCTGCCGTGCATCTGCCTCCTCCTCTAAGACGTTTCGCGGCGAACCTAGCGCACCGGCGGCGGGGCGGGGCGCGGTTAACCTCCGGGGACGGCAGGGCGGCGGAACACGAGCCGACCGCTCTCGATGCCGTAGACGCCGTAGGCGTCCAGCGTGGTGTCGCCGCTGTCCTGCACGGAGTAGGTGCCCAGTACCGAGCGGCGGTCGGACGTGCTGAACAGCGCCTCCAGCACGTCGGGCGGGCGCCCGGTGCGCGAG
>DASZCY010000012.1:0-21031 GCA_035942615.1 Solirubrobacteraceae bacterium
CTACGAGACGGTCGATCTGGCCACGCGCGTGGAAAAGGCGCGACGGCTCGCGGCCTCATGGGACGCCTTGGGGGACAAGAGCACACTCCTGGCTGTGGACGCTTCCGCGCCGCCGCTCCTCTTCGACGAACTGGGCAACGAGCGAACGCGTTATTCCTGCGCGCCGCGTCGGCGCCCCCCGTAGCAGCCCGGGCGGCGCCGAGGCGCCGCCCGTAGCTGGGCTGCTCGAGTGGCCACTGTGGGCCTACGCGCACGCTACGACGTGGTGCAGCTCGTAGCTCTCGGTGCTTGGCCCCGACGCGGCGTCGCCGACGACCTCACGGACAGTAGGCATGAGCGCTCGCTAGCGAAGCGCTCCTCGAGCTCGGCGGATTCCCAGATCTCGAGCATCCGGAACTTGCTTCCCGTGAAGCCCGCCGCGTGGACGATCAGTCCTTCGGCGGGATTCTCGTCCAGCCGCATCCGCCTCTGGACCTCGTCGTAGTTGCTCGTCGTACGGTCGGCGCCGACGTCGAACTCGCGAATGTATGCAACTGCCATGGGTGGTCTCCTACTTGTTGATCGCTTGCCGCTGGTCGCGCTGCCGGCGCCGTGGCGCCCTTATGCCGAGACCCATGGGTGGAACCGGCGCGCCCATCGCGCCGGCGCGGGCGAGTACTTGAAGGGCCGCCGCGGTCCACTGGCGTGGCTCGGTGCGGGGAGCTGGTTGCCTGAACATGCGACGATCATCGGGCGCCGGCGTGCGCGCCGCTACGTGGGTGACCCTGTACCGGCCCCTAGGTTTTCCCGGCCAGCGACCGCGCGAGCGCGGCCCGCCCGCGAACCCCGAGCTTGCGGTAGGCATGAGTGAGGTGCATCTCCACCGTCTTGACGGTCAGGAAGAGCTCCTGCGCGATGTCGGCGTTCGATAGCCCTGCCGCGGCCATGTCAGTGATCCGGCGCTCGCTTGCCGTGAGGGCGTCGATGCCGCTCCGCGGCTCGCGCGGCTCGCGCGGCACGCGGACGCCGCTCGCTCGCAACTCCGCCCGCGCGGATTCGGCGAGGGCCTCGGCGCCGCAGCTCAGCGCCAGCTCATAACCTTGGCGGAGGGGCTTGCGGCTGTCGGTGCGCCGCCCTCTGCGCCGAAGGGCTCCGCCGAGGGTGACGAGCGCGCGGGCGTGCTCGAGACGCGCCGGGCTCTCGGCGAGCAGTGCGGCCGCCGCCTCGAGGGTCTCCTCGGCGTCGCCCGGCGCTCCGACGCGGGCCTGCGCGTGCAGCGCCTGGCCGATCGCGCCGGGCGTGCCCCATCGCTCCGCGAGCTCCCTCGCGTGGCCGGCCGTCGCCCGCGCGGATCCCGGGTCACCGAGCGCGTGGTGGACGTCGGTGATGACGGCCAGGTCCTCGATCCAGGCCGCGTTGACTCCGCGCAGGCGCTCGGCACGCCCGTTCGCGTCGTGCCACGTCGCCAGCGCGCGCTCGTGCTCACGGCGCGCCGCGAGGACCGCCGTCCGGGCGAGCACGACCGGGATCATGGGCGGAGAGTCGAGCACTTCCTCCCCCTCGCCACGACCGCCGACAGCTCCGTGGCCGCTTCCTCCACACGTCCCTGATCGAGCAGCGAGCCGGCAAGGGGCGCTACTCCGCGCGCAAAGAGCCACTGGTCGTCGAGCTCCGCAGCCAGCGCCGTCCGGGCGTCGGCTTCGGCCTCGCGAAGCCGCCCCGCGCGGCGGAAGACGGCGGCGCGCTGCGTCATCGCCATGGCGAAGTCGCCGGTGGAGCCTCGCCGGCGCGCCACTTCGATTGCGCGGTTGAGGAGACGCTCGGCGCTGTCGAGGCGGTCCGTCCAGCGAAGTGCCAGCGCGATCCCCGTGAAGGCGAGGCCGATCGCACCCTCCTCCAGCAGCGCATCGACCTGGCGGGCTCCTCGGCGTGCTATGTCGGCGAGGTCTTCGGCTCGAGCGTTCGCGTCCATGCGCGCGAACACGAGGTGGCCGAGAACGACTGCCTCGGCGGGCGTGTCCCCTCCGAGGGCTAGATCGTCGGCGGAGCCTCCTTCGATCACCAGCGTGGCCCGCATTCGCAGAGCCAGCTCGCGGTCGCGCTTGGCGACGTCCGGCAGTGTCTCCTCGACGACCTGCAAGACCCGCCGCCGATCGGCCGGATCTCCAGGGACGGCCACGGCGAGCAGAGACGCCGCCCGGCCGCGAACCAGCGGATCCGTGGCGCAACGGTGAGCCTCGGCGAGGTGCTCCCACCCGTCGGATGCCCGGCCCTCATCGAGCTCCGCCCGACCTAGCTCGACGAGGAGCTCGCCACGGTCCGCCGGTGGGGGAGGCTCCCCCAGCGCACGCCTCAGGAGCATGGCGGTGGTCGCGGGGGCCCCGCGCTCGCGGGCGTGCCTGGCAGCGAGCCGCAGCTCGCCCACGACTCGAGCTTCACCTGCGGGGACGACGTGAAGGAGCTGAAGCGCCACACGCTCTGGCGCGGCGCCCCGCACGCGAAGGAGCTCAGCCGCCCGGGCATGGGCGGCGGCCCGATCGTGGACCGACAGGCTGTCCCTGACCGCGCCCGCGAGGATCGGGTGCCGGAACCGCAAGCAAGCGGAGTCGTCGAAGATGCCAGCGCGAGCGAGCTCGCCCGCCGCGGCCGACGCCGCCGGCGGCGCAATTGCGGCGAGCTCGGCCGCGAGCTCGAGGCTCGTCCCCTCGCCGAGCACCGCGACCGCGTGCGCGAGCGCAGTCGCGTTCGCTCCGACGCGGTCGAGCGTCGCGCTCACGGAGCGCGTCACGCCGGGCGGCGGAAGCTCTCCCACGTGGTCCGCCTCGGCCGCCGTGAACGGAACGCCCCTCTCGCCAAGTGCTCGCAGCAGCTCGCCGAGAAGAAACGGATTGCCCCCGGTCGCCTCGTGGCAGGCGTTCGCAAAGTTCTCGTCGATCGAGCCGCCCTCGACCGTCGCCAGGAGCTCCGCCACCCCTCGTGGAGCGAGTGCTCGTGGCTCGAGCCGACCGCGGTGCGCGCGCGCGTGGTCGCGCACCTCCGCCAGAGCAGGCGGGCCAGCGCTGAAGTCGACCTCCGTGCGCGCACTGACGACCAAGGCGACGGCTATCGACTCGATGCGTCGAGCGAGGTAGCCGATGAACCGCAATGACGACTCGTCAGCCCAGTGTGCGTCGTCTAGGACCAGGAGCGCCGGTCTCTCGTCCGCGAGCGTCGCGAGAAGCCAGTAGAGCCCGTTGAGGAGACCGAACGGACTCGCGTCGACGCCCTCGGCAACGTCGAGAAGCACCGGCTCCGCCAGGCGCGCCGCGCCCGTCAGAAGGCGCCTGCGGTCCCCCTCCCCGCGGACGGCCGGCCCGAGGCACTGCTTCACCACCCCGAACGGGTACTCCCGCTCGAACTCGGTCCCGAGCCCGTGCAAAACAATCATCCCGGCCGCAACGGCCACCTCCCGCGCGTGGCGCAGCAGGCTCGTCTTGCCTATCCCTGCCGGTCCCTCCACGAGTAGCAGCCCGCCCGTGCCCGCCCGCGCCTCGGCGAGTAGCGCGTCGATCACCGCAAGCTCGGCTTCCCGCTCCACCAGCGGGAGCGGGGCGGCCCTGTCCCGAACCTCTGAGCGCACTGCCAAACTCTAACGGTGGCGGGCGCAACGTCGAAACCCCCGCGTTGAACGCGTGCCGCTAGAGCCAGGGCCACAAGCGTCATCGCTGGCCAAGCCCTCCCGCGAGCCCCTCTGAGTCCCTCAGCCCACCAGCACCACGATCACCAGCACGATCAGCGCGAGGCCCACGGCGGCCGCGGCGGGGTTGACCCAGCGCTGGTGCCACCAGAAGTCCGGGCGCGCACGGTCGCGGGTGTGGCGGCCCTCGGGGGGCGTGCCCACCCAGTCGTCGTCGTCATCCCATGACGAAGCCATGGCCCCCATTATGCCCGGAACGCGGCTGCTCGTCGCGTAGGGTGGCGCGGGCATGGCCGGCCTGATCGAGCGCTACCGCAAGCACCTGCCCTTCGCCGACGGCGACCCGGTGGTCAGCCTGGACGAGGGGTCGACCCCCCTGGTGGAGGCCCCGCGCCTCAGCGAGCGCGTCGGCGCGCGCGTGTGGCTGAAGCTCGAGGGGGCCAACCCGACCGGCTCGTTCAAGGATCGTGGCATGACCTGTGCGGTGAGCGCCGCGGTGCGCGAGGGCGCCGAGGCGGTCATCTGCGCCTCGACGGGCAACACGGCGGCCAGCGCCGCCGCCTACGCCGCCCGGGCCGGGCTGCGCGGCGCGGTGATCGTGCCCGAGGGGCGCATCGCCACCGGCAAGCTGGCCCAGGCACTGATGCACGGAGCGCGCGTGGTGGCCCTGCGCGGGAGCTTCGACGAGGCGCTCACCCTCGTCCGCCGGCTGGTCGAGCAGCACCCGATCGCCCTGGTCAACTCGGTGAACGCCTTCCGCCTGGAGGGCCAGAAGACCGCGGCCTTCGAGGTGCTCGACGACCTCGGTGGGCTCGACGCGCTGTGCATCCCGGTGGGCAACGCGGGCAACGTGACCGCTTACTGGAAGGGCTTTCGGGAATACGCGCCCGCCCCGGCCCGCCCACCGCGCGTGTTCGGCTTCCAGGCCGAAGGCGCCGCACCGCTGGTGCACGGGGCGCCGGTGAGCGCGCCGGACACCATCGCCACCGCTATTCGCATCGGCAACCCCGCGCGCTGGGAGGAGGCCATGGACGCCTTCACCGCCTCGCGCGGGGCCGTGCGCGCGGTCAGCGACGCCCAGATACTCGATGCCTACCGCTTTCTGGCCGCCCAGGAGGGCGTCTTCTGCGAGCCCGCCAGCGCCGCCTCCGTAGCGGGATTGCTGGCCCACGGGGCCGGAGATGCCGAGAGCGTGGCCTGCGTGCTGACCGGCCACGGGCTCAAGGATCCTCAGATGGCGCTGGACCAGGCCGGCGCGGTGGTCCCCTGCGAGCCCGACCTGTCCGCCGTGGAGCGCGCGGTGCTGGCCTGATGGGTCGCCGCCGGCTGGTGCGCGTGCCCGCCTCCTCGGCCAACCTGGGCCCAGGCTTCGACTCCTTCGCCGCCGCGCTGGCGCTGCACGTCGAGCTCGAGGTGGTGGAGACGGGCAGCTTCGCGGTGGAGACCGACCTGGCCATCGCCCGCGACCGCAGCAACCTGGTGGTGCGAGGCTTCGAGGCGCTGCATCCGCCCGACGCCTTCACCTTCCGCATCCGCTCACAGGTCCCGCTCTCGGGCGGGCTGGGCTCCAGCGCGGCGGCCTACCTGGCCGGGCTGCTGGCGGCCGACTCCCTCTTCGAGCTCGATGCCGACGTGCTGGGCGAGGCCTCGCGCCTGGAGGGCCATCCTGACAACGCAGCCGCCGCGCTGCTGGGCGGGGTGGTGGTCTGCGCCGACGGGGAGGCCTTCCGCCTGGATCCCCCGCCCGCGCTCGAGGCGGCGCTGGTGGTGCCCCACGAGCCCGTGCCAACGGCCCAGGCCCGTGCGGCGCTGCCCACCGAGGTGCCGTTGGCCGACGCGGTCCACAACGTCGCCCACGGCGCGCTGCTGATGCTCGGGCTCGTGCGCGGGGACCTGGACCTGGTCGCCCGGGGCCTGGCCGACCGCCTGCACCAGCCTCACCGCGCGCACCTCTATCCCCGCACCGCTGGCGTGGTGGCCCGCGCACGCTCCCTGGGCGCCCTGGGCGCTACCGTCTCGGGCGCGGGCCCCACCGTCATGGTCTGGACCCAGCTCGGGCAGACCGGCGCAGTGGTCGAGGCGCTGCGCCAGGAGGTCGAGGGGTGGGCGGACGTCATGCGCGCGCCCTTCGAAACGCACGGAGCCGACGTGCGCGTGCTGTAGGACCCTGGGCAGCCGCCCCGGGCGAGGGCGTCCCCGCGGGGATGCGACGACCGCTGGGCACGCGACCTCGGCCAGCACGAGGCGATGCCCACGGTACGGTGGCGCGGTGGCCCGGCGAGACCCCCAGGCGAGGACGGCGCGGTGAGCCTCGACGGGGCGGCACCCGCGGGATCGGTGTCCTCGCTTCCGGGCCCCGCGCCCGAGACGGTGCAATACGCCACCGTCGGGGGGCGCTGGGTCCTGGCGGTGACCGTCCTGGGCTCGGGGATGGGCTTCCTGGACGCCACGGTGGTCAACGTGGCGCTGCCGGCCATCGCGGCCGACCTGGACGCCGGGACGGCCGGCCTGCAGTGGACGGTCAACGGATACCTGCTCACGGTCGCCGCGCTCATCCTGCTCGGCGGTTCGCTGGCCGACCGCCTGGGCCGGCGGCGGATGTTCACCTTCGGGGTGCTGTGGTTCACTGCCGCCTCGCTGCTGTGCGCGCTGGCGCCCAGCGTCGAGTTGCTCGTCGTCGCCCGGGTGGCCCAGGGCATCGGCGGAGCGCTGCTGACCCCGGGCAGCCTTGCCATCATCGAATCGAGCTTTCGTCGCGAGGACCGCGCGCGCGCCATCGGCGCCTGGTCGGCGCTGACGGGCATCGCCGCCGCGACCGGCCCGCTGGTCGGCGGCTACCTCATCGGCGCGCTGTCGTGGCGCTGGATCTTCCTCATCAACCTCCCGCTCGGGCTGCTGGTCGCCTTTCTGGCCGCCCGCCACGTGCCCGAAAGCCGCGACCAGGACGCCACCGGGCCGCTGGACCTCGCGGGCTCGGCGCTCGCCGCCCTGGGGCTCGGCGGCGTGACCTTCGCGCTCATCGGCGCCTCGGAGCGTGGCTATCCGCCCGCTGCGGTGCTCGCCGCCGGGCTGGGAGGGGCGCTGGCCCTCGCCGCCTTCGTGGCCGTCGAGCGGCGTGTGGCCGACCCGATGCTGCCCCTGGCCATCTTCGCCTCGCGGCAGTTCACCGCCGCCAACATGGTCACCTTCGCCGTCTACGCCGCGCTGGGCACCGTGTTCTTCTTTCTGGTCGTCTACCTGCAGACCTCGCTGGGCTACTCCCCGCTGGCCGCCGGCGCCGCGTCTCTGCCGGTCACCATGCTCATGCTCCTGCTCTCCTCCCGCGCCGGGGCCCTGGCCCAGCGCGCCGGGCCCCGCCTGCCCCTGACCGTCGGCCCGCTGACCCTCGCCGCCGGGATGCTGCTCATGCTGCGCATCGATCCCGGCGACGCCTACGTAACGGCCGTGCTGCCCGCCGTGGTGGTGTTCGGCCTGGGCCTCGCGGCGACGGTCGCGCCGGTCACCGCGACGGCGCTTGCCGGCGCCGACGAGCGCCACTCTGGCCTGGCCTCGGGGGTCAACAACGCGATCTCCCGCGTGGCCCAACTGCTCGCTGTCGCGGTCCTGCCCGTGGTCGCGGGCCTGTCCGGAGATGCGTTCACCGACCCTCGGGCGCTGGCCGCCGGGTTCGAGATCGCGATGGCCGTGGGGGCCGCACTCGCGGGCGCCGGCGCGGCGCTGGCCTTTCTGACCATCCGCGACGACGTGCTCGAGCAGGGTGACGAGACCGAGCAGCACCGGCTCGCCCAGCACCACCGCAACTGCGCGGTCGACGGCACGCCGCTGCACGTCCGCAAGGAGGCGCCGGCAGCCGTCGCCGGTCCCTCGCGCCCGGCCTTGCCGACGCCCTCCTGAGCCCGTCTGGTCCCGTGGCGGGCGAGACGGCGTTCCTGCGCGCGCGCGGCCTGAGCTGCCGGCGGGGTGGGCGCACCGTTCTGCACGGCGTGGACCTCGACCTCCCGCGTGGCTGCGTGACCGCCCTGGCGGGCCCCTCCGGCGCGGGGAAGACGACCCTCCTGCGCTGCCTGGTGCGCCTGGAGGAGCCCACGGACGGGCAGGTGCTCGTCGGGGGCGACGACGCCCGCGAGCTGGACCCGTGCCTCCTGCGCCGGCGCGTCGGTCTGGTCGCCCAGGCGCCGGTCATGCTGCCCGGCGACGTGGCGGCCAACGTCGGCTACGGCCTCAACGGCGCCGGTGCCGAGGAGCTGGCCCGGTCGCTGGCCGCCGTGGGGCTGTCCCGTGACCTGCTGGAGCGCGATGCGCGCGAGCTCTCCGGCGGGGAAGCGGCACGGGTCGCTCTGGCGCGCGCTCTGGCGCGCGCGCCCGCCGCGCTGCTGCTCGACGAGCCCACCGCAGCGCTGGACGCCACCGCCGGGCGCGTCGTGGAGGAGCACGTCCGGTCGCTGGCCGCCGGCGGACTGGCCATCCTCGTGGTCTGCCACGACCGCGCCCAGGCGCGGCGCATGGCCGGCCGCGCGGTGGTCCTAGACGGCGGGCGTGTGGTACGCGCCGGTGGGGTGGAGGCGGTGCTGTGACCGGCGTGCTGGTCTCCGCCGGGCTGCTGGCCCTCGCCGTCGTGCTCGCCGCCGCGGGCGGCCTCGGCGTCGCGCGGGAGCTGACGGTCGCCGCGGTGCGCGCGGGCGTCCAGCTCGCGGTGGTCGGGCTGGTGATCGCCGTCGTCTTCGAGCAGGCGGGGCTGGCCGCGGGCTTCATCGTCGTCATGCTCACCGCCGCGGCCCTGACGGCCGGACGGCGCCTGCGCCCGCTGGCGCGCGGCGGGCTGCGTGCGGCGGCGGCGATCGGCACGGGCGCCGCGGCCGCGCTCGTGCCCCTGCTGGCCCTGGGGGCCTTCAGCACCCGGCCCCGGGAGCTGGTGCCCGTCGCGGGCATCCTCATCGGCGGAGCGATGGCCGCCTGCTCGCTGACGGGTCGCCGGCTGCTGGAGGCGGTGGCCGACGGCCTGCCCGCCATCGAGGCGCGCCTGGCCCTCGGGGTCTCCGCCCGCACGGCGCTGGCTCCCGCCCTGCGCACCGCGGTGGCCACCGGCCTGGTGCCCGCCCTCGACCAGACCAAGAACGTGGGCCTGGTCACCCTGCCGGGCACCTTCGTGGGACTGCTGCTGGGTGGCGCCTCGCCGGCCCGGGCCGCTGCCGTGCAGCTCACGGTCCTGCTGGCCATCCTGGCCGTCCAGACCATCGCCGCCCTGACGCTCGCCGGACTGGTGGCCCGGGCACTCGTGCGCCCCGGCGAGCGGGTGGTCCTGCCCGACGCTTGAGTCTTCAAGCCGTGAAGGCCGGCTAGCGCACGATCGTCACCGGCGCCCCCAGCGGGATGCGCTCCATGAGCCTGCGCATCGACGCGTTGGTGGCGCGCAGGCAGCCGCTGGAGGCGGCCTGGCCGATGCTGCCCTCGATGCCCGTGCCGTGGAGGGCCAGGCGGTCGCCGCCGCCCCATCCCTGGGGAAGGTCGGTCTGGCGGCCCGAGAGGGCGAGGATGCAGCAGCCGTAGGGGCCCGTCCCGCCCTCGGGGGTCAGTCGGTCCGTGACGCCGAACTCGCCGGGGGGAGTGGGATTCTCCGGCCGCCCCACGGCCACCGGCAGGCGCAGTTCGACCTTGCCGGTGCGCGTGTCGACCATGGTGACCTCGCGCTCGGAGAGGTCGGCACGCAGCCGGTAGGGCTGGCGCTCGATGAGCGCGGCATCCTCGGGGATCCAGGCCACCTCGCCGTTGGGGCGCTGGGGGGCGCGCACGCCCAGCCACCCGGGCACGCGCTCGGCCACCGCCAGCACCGTGGGGCCGTCGAACTCGGTCTCGTCGTCCACGCGGCCCACCATGTCGCCGCCCGGGGCGTCGCGTAGCATCGCCGCGCGGCGCAGCCGCGCGGATTCGGGCATCGCCAGCGCCGGCTGGGGGCTATCCCCGACCGCGCTGGCCGGCGGGACGGCGGCGGGGGGAGGGCCCGCGGGCGGCTGGGCGCCGCACGCGACGAGCAGGGCGGCGACGGCGACCGCGATGAGCGAACGCCAGAGGTCGGGCCTCGGGGACCGCCCGGCCCCCCGGCTCCTCATGCCGCGGCGAGCTCCTCGCCCAGCGAGCGCACGCGCCGGCGCTCGGCCTCCAGACTCAGGCGGTCGAGGATCTCCTCGGCCAGCGCGACGTAGTCGCCGCCCAGGTCGGGGCGGTGGTCGAGGATGGACACCGCGCGCTCGGCCGACTCCGCATAGGCGATCGACTGGCGGATGGAGGTCTCGAAGAGCTTCTCGCCGACGTGCTCGGCCAGCGACTCGTAGGCCTCGCGCGAGTGGCGCGTGCGCAGGTCGGCGATCGTGAACACCACCCCCAGCCAGCCCAGGTCGGGGTTGAGCCCATCGCGCGCGAGCTCGAGGACCTGGAGCGCCTGCTCGACGCCCTGCAGCGCGAAGTACTGCGCCTCGGCGGTCAGCAGCGCGTGGTCGGCGGCCACCAGCGCGTTGACGGTGAGCAGGCCAAGGTTGGGCGGGCAGTCGATGATGACCACGTCGTGGCGGCCGCGCTCCTCCTTCAGGGCCCGGCGCAGCGTGAGCTCACGGCCCATCTTCCCGGCGATGGCCAGCTCGGCCTCGGCGAGCTGGAGGTTGGCGGGGATGATCCCGTCGTGGACAGCCCCCGCGGCCGCCGCGCGACCTGCGAGCACGTCGGCCACGGTGGGCGAGGCCTCGGGCGGGACGTCGAAGTAGTCCGACAGGTTGCCTTGTGGGTCGAGGTCCACCGCGAGCACGTCGAGGTCGACGCGCCGCAGCACGTCGGTGAGGGTGCGGACCGTGGTGGTCTTCCCGGTTCCGCCCTTCTGGGAGAGGACGGCGATGACGGAGCCCATCGGGCACCAAGGCTACCCGGCGTCGTGGGCCCGGGTGTGCTGCGCGCTCTCGGTGCCGCTGAGGACGAGCACGTGCAGGTGGTAGCGCCCGAGGACGATCTCGTCGCCGTCGTGCAGCGCACGCCACTCCACGCGCTGGCCGTTGACAAAGACGCCGTTGAGCGAGCGGTCATCGACCAAGCGCAGGCCGTCGTCCTGGCGCATGATCAGGGCGTGTCGGCGCGAGACGGTCGGATCATCGAAGCGCACGTCGGCGGCCAGGCTGCGCCCCAGCCGGGTCCACTCGCGGGTCAGCGCGACGACGTGGACGTCGTCGTCCTCGCGCCAGGCGAGGTGCACGCCGGGCTGGGTGATCCCCTCGCGCACATTCTCCAGCCAGCCACGAGCGTTCTCCTCCGCCGCCTGGGGGAGGTCCTCGCGGCGCGAGCGCGTGGCGCCGAACAGCGAGGCGCGCGCGAAGCTGCGGGCCCCGCAGTCGGGGCAGTCGGGCAGCGGGGCGTGGGCGGCCAGCGTGACCACGTGACCGCATTGCCGGCAGCGGAACGACCCCGCTCCGGCCAGCGTGCCCGCAACCAGTGACTCCATGCGACGACCCTCCTCCTCCAAGAGCTTGGCAGGCGACCGTACCCATCTCGACGGCTTCTGTAAACCGCGGATCCGGGATGTCGCCGCCCGACGCAGGAGATGGCCCCACCAGGCGGAAGAAGGTCGCCATGCCCCGCTCGGCGGACATCCTCGATCCCTACGACGAGGCCGACCTGGAACGCGAGCTGCTGCGCAAGGGGGTCGGCGCGCTGGCGGCGGGTCGCCATCCCTGTGGCGATTGCGGGCGCACCCCCCTGGCCGGCGAGCGCGTGCACCGCTACACGGGCGCCCAGGTGGTCTGCGAGCTGTGCCGCCTGCTGCGCCCCGGAGCCCCCGAGGCGTCCACCACGGTGCGCCACAGCGAGCACGGGCTCACGGTGAGGGTGCGCCGCGCGGCCTGAGCGGTCACCGCGGCAGCCGGGGCGTAGACTCGCGCGCCGATGGATCCGCTGACCGTCTCGATCACGATCGACGTGCCCCGTGAGCGGCTGTTCGCCTATCTCGCCGACGTGGCCAACCACGCCGAGTTCACCGACCACTTCCTCAAGCATTGGCACCTCACCCGCGAGGACAGCTACGGGCGTGGGGCCGGCGCGCGCTTCCACTCCGAACGGCCCCTCACCCGCTACGGGTGGGCGGACATGTTCCTCGCCGAGCTCGACCCGCCGCGCCAGATCGTGGCCCACGGGCGTGGCGGGATGTTCAACCGCGTCCGTGAGATCACCGTCTGGCGCCTGGAGAGCACCGACTCGGGCGCCACGAAGGTCGAGGTGTCCCACGAGACGGTGCCCGCCACGACCACCGATCGCCTGTCCGAGGCGCTGGGGGCCCGCGGGTGGACCACGCGCCAGTGGCGCAAGGCGCTGCGCCGGCTACGCTCCATCGCCGAGGAGGATCGCGGTCGTGGAAAGCGCCCCACGGTCGCCGGCGGGCCGCGCAAGCCCGCCAGCGCATTTCGCTTCGGCGGCCACGTCTGACCGCGGACATCGGCCGACGGCGCGCCCGGTGACCAGGGGGGGAACGAACTAGACTCCGACGGCCCATGGCCTCCCGCGCCCGTCTGCTCGTCTTGCTCGCCATCGCCGTCCCGGGCGTCGGCCTCGCGGCCTGCGGAGCGAAGGAGCCGACCACGAAGGCCGAGACGGAGGCCGTGTACGTCGACGTCGGCGAGCTGCGCTACCAGGTACAGACCTCGCGCCAGCTCAACGCCAACGACGCCGCCGACCGGGCCCTCCTGGTCGGCGTCCCGCCCGAGGAGCGCGAGCTCGCGCCGGGGGAGACCTTCTACGGCGTCTTTATGCGCGTGGAGAACGAGACCGACCGGGCCCATCCGGCCGCCACGAGCTTCGAGATCGTGGACACCCAGGAGAACGTCTACGAGCCCCTCCCGCTGGAGCGCGGGAACGCCTACGCCTACTCGCTGAACCCGCCTCCCACGGCCCAGCCCATGGGCACGCTGCCCTCGGCCAACAGCCCGGCGGGCGAGGGCACCACCGGCGGCCTGCTGCTGCTCTACAAGCTCCCCTCCCAGGCGCTGCAGTTCCGTCCGCTGGAGCTGTTCATCAAGGCCCCGGGGGCAGAGGCCGAGATCGCCCTGGACGTCTAGAGGTCGGTCCCGACCGTAGAGGTGGGTGCACCGCGACCATGGACCTCTCCCGCCTCTTTCCCAAGACCCCGCCGCCGGGCCCCTTCCGCCCCGGTGCGTGGCGCAGCCCCCTGCGCGGGCGGTGGATGACCTCGCTGCTGGCCACCGTGCTGCTTGTGGGCATCCCGTTCGTGGCGGTCACGGGGTTTCTGTCCTACGCCGCCTACAACCCGCGGCTGGGCTCCAACGACCTCACGCCCAACAAGGGGCTGCTGGGCTTCTACCTGTTTGACTGGCCGACCGAGCCGGTGTGGCTGTACACGGTCAATCAGGGCATCCACGTCATCGGGGGCCTCGTTCTGACCCCGGTGCTGCTGGCCAAGTTGTGGTCGGTCATCCCCAAGCTGTTCACTTGGCCTCCGGTGGTCTCGCCGGCCCAGGCCCTCGAGCGTCTGAGCCTCCTAGCCCTGGTGGGCGGCGCCGTCTTCCAGTTCGTCACGGGGACCATGAACATCCTCTACTGGTACGCGTTCCCGTTCTCGTTCTACACCGCCCACCTCTACGGGGCGTGGGTGTTCACCGCGGGCTTCCTCGCGCACGTCGCGGTCAAGCTGCCGCTCATGCGCCGCGCCCGGCGCACGCGGCGGCTGATCGACGAGCTGCGGGTGCCCCTGGAGCAGACGCGCCCCGAGGAGCGCTTCGAGGGCGAGGATGAGCTGGTGCCCGCCGCGCCGCGTGAGCCGACGCTCTCACGCCGGGGGCTGCTGGGCCTGGTGGCCGGCAGCTCGGCGGCGATCTTCGTGCTCACGGCGGGCCAGACCATCGGCGGGCCGGTGACCCGCCGGCTTGCGCTCCTGGCGCCCCGGGGGCGCATCTACGGCGACGGGCCCAACGACTTCCAGGTCAACAAGCCCGCCGCCTCCGCGGGGGTGACCGCCGAGATGGCCGGTGCCTCCTATCGGCTGGAGCTCGTGCGCGGCGCGGAGGGGTCGGTGGTCCGCTCGCTCTCGCGCGAGCAGCTGCTGGAGCTGCCCCAGCACACCTACCGCCTGCCGATCGCCTGCGTGGAGGGCTGGTCGACCACGCAGACGTGGACCGGGGTGCGCCTCGGCGACCTCGCGAGGCTGGCCGGCGTGCCGGCGGGAACGGTCATGACCGCCGAGTCCCTCCAGGGCGCGGCGACCTTCGCCAGCACCACCTTCAGCGCCGACCAGGTGGCCGCGGACAAGTCCCTGCTGGCGCTGCGCGTCAACGGCGCGGACCTGTCGCTGGACCACGGCTTTCCGGCGCGGATCATCATCCCCGCCGCCCCCGGGGTGCACAACACGAAGTGGGTCTCGCGCATGACCTTCGAGGCCTGACCGTGACCCGCCTGCGCGCCCTCTACGGAACGACCCCGCTGCACCTGATCGCGCTGGCGGCCAGCCTTGCGCTGACCGCCTACGCGGCACTCAAGATCGCCGAGACCTCGAGTGCCCTGTCGATCGCCCTCTGGCTGGTCGGGGCCGCGGTGGCCCACGACCTGGTGCTCTTTCCCCTCTACACGCTGCTGGGTCGCCTGGCCGGCCGGGCGCGCCCTCGTCGGGCGGTCAACCACGTACGCGTCCCCGCGCTGCTGTCCGGGCTGCTGCTGCTGATGTTCCTGCCGCTCATCCTGTCCCTGGCGCCGGAGACCTACACGTCGGCCACGGGCCTGGTGCCCACGCCCTACCTCGAGCGCTGGCTCGCTCTCACCGCCGCCCTCTTTCTGGCCTCGGGCCTGCTGTACGCGCTGCGCGCCCGGCGCGACGCGCACCGGGACGCCTGACCCTCAGTCCCCTGCCGTGGTCTGCAGGCCCGTGCCCAGCACCCCCCGGGCGGCGGGCGCTGCGGTCTCCCCGCCTGAGCCGCTGCCCACGAGCAGGACGGCCACGGCGACGCGCGGGTCGCGCTCGGGGGCGTAGGCCAGAAACCACGCGTCGGTGTCGGCGGGTCCGCCACCCGGGCAGGCGGCGGCGCAGCCCTGGGTACTGCGCAGCTCGGCCGTGCCGGTCTTGCCCGCGACCTCGACCCCCGGCAGGGCGGCGGCCTGGCCGGTGCCGTCGCTGACCACGGCGACCATCAAGCGTCCGATCACCGCGGCGACCTCGCGCCTGACCGCGCGGACGCCTTCCGCGGGAGCGCCCGGGCGGAAAGTGGGGCGCGGCAGCACGCCCTCGCGGGCGATGGTCGCGGCCACCAGCGCCATCTGGAGGGTGGTGGCCTGCACGCGCCCCTGGCCGATGGCCGTGGCCCCCACCGCCAGGTCGTCTCCGATCTCGCCGGCGGGCGGAAGGGTCGAGATCGCCGCACCCGGGATCGCCGTCGGCGCGTTGAAGCCGAAGTCCTCGGCCTCGGCCACCAGCCGACGGGCGCCCAGCTCGGCGCCCAACGGGGCGAACACAGAGTTGCACGAGCGGGCGAAGGAGACGGTCAGGCTGCCGCCGCACGGCTCGCTGTCGGCGTTCTGCAGCTCGACGCCCTCGAGCGTGGCCGCGGTCTGCACGGGGAAGCTCTCGCCGACCTCGGTGATCCCGGACTCCAGCGCGCCGGCCAGCGTGACGACCTTGAAGGTCGAACCGGGGGGCTGCAGCCCGTCCAGCGCGATCCCCGCCGTGCCGAGCACCTCCCCACTGCGCGGATCCAGCGCCAGCACCCCGCCCAGGCGGCCCGCGAGCGCGTCGACGCTCGCGCGCTGGACGGGCACCGACACCGAGGTGCGTACCGGCTCGGCCGGGCGAGGAGTCGAGCGAGCCAGCGGGCGTTCCCCGGCTCGCAGCACGCCGCCCGGCCGGCCCATGAGACGCTCGTCGAAGGCGCGCTCCAAGCCGCTGACGCCCACCTGGGCATCGGGCGGCCAGCCCAGGGCGGCCAGCCGGTCCGCGCGCTCGGGCGGGATCGCGCCGAGGCGGCCCACCACCGCGCCGGTCACCGCGCCCAGCTCGGATGTGCGCGTGGGGCCCCGGGCCAGCAGCGTGCCGTCGCGGGCCTGCAACGCCGCGCGCTCAGGCAGCCGGGTGTCGCGTTGCAGCTTCTGGCCAGGGCGCACGCCGGGGAACACGTGGTGCTCACGCCACGCCACCCGCGGGCCGTCGTCGGCCTCCTGGAGGCCCAGGGAGATCGGCTCGCGCACGGTGCCGAAGGCTCGGGTCTCGACGGTCACCCTGGCCCGCGCGCGATCACCCTCGACCTCCAGGTCGTCGACGGTCAGGTCGGTCGCCGTGGCGGTGACGAGGGCGGCGCGCATGTGGGCGCGGAACTCGTCGCGGCTCACCGCCCGCCGGGCCTCGGGTGTCAGCAGGCGGTGCATCGCGAGGTGGTCGCCCTCCTCCCACGCGCTCAGATAGCGCTGCACGACCTCGCGCTCGCTCGAGACCTGCGTGGCCCCGACCACCACGCCGGCCAGCAGGGCGGCGGCCCCGGCCATGGCCAGGGCGCGGCGCGCCCGGGGCGACAGGCGAGCCAGTGCGACCTCCAGCGGGTACACGACGTCCCTGCCGAGGGAACCCGGCCGCTGTGTGGAGCCTCGCCCCTCTCCGCGCACGGCCATCGGCGCCGGATATACCCCGCGGGAGGGTCGGCGTGACAGGAGCCATCCGCGGGGGTCGCGCGCACGGCAGGGGCTCGGCGCGCCGATCCGCCACTATGCCGGGGTGTGACCTGGCTCGACTGGGCGATCGTCGTGCTCACCGCGGGCCTGGCGATCATCGGCTTCGCGCGCGGCTTCGTCGGCGCTGCGCTCGCGCTCGCCGGCTTTGCCGGTGGTGCCTTCGCGGGCAGCCGGCTGGTCCCGCTCGTACTCGCCGGTGGTGCCGAGTCACCCTACGCGCCGCTGTTCGGGCTGCTGGGCGCGGTGCTGGTGGGCGGGCTGGCCGCCGGGCTGCTTGAGGCGGTCGGAGCGCAGATGCAGGCGCGCATGGGCGACGCGCTGGGGATCTTCGACGGCCTGCTGGGCGCGGGGCTGTGCGCGATCCTGGCGCTGGGGCTGGCGTGGGTGGCGGGAGCGGCGGCCCTCAGCGTCCCCGGCCTCCCGCAGGTGCGCAAGAGCGTCCAGCGCTCGCAAATCCTCGGGTCGCTCAACGACGTCCTGCCCTCCTCGGGGCCCATCCTCAACGCTTTGGCCCGCCTCGACCCGCTCCCGGAGATCGACGGTCCGACACCGGACCTCCCCCCGCCGCGGCAGGCCATCGCCCGCGACCCCGACGTCACCGCGGCGCAGGGCAGCGTGGTCAAGATCACCGGCTCGGCCTGCGGGCTGAGCGTCGCGGGCAGCGGGTGGGTCGCCGGAGACGACCTGGTGGTCACCAACGCCCACGTCGTCGGCGGCCAGGACGACACCACTGTTCAGGTCGCCGGCGAGGGCCCGCTCCTGGACGCCCAGGCCGTGGCCTTCGACGTGCGCAACGACGTGGCGGTGCTGCGGGTGCCCGGGCTCGACGCCGAGGCTCTCGCGCTGGAGGACGGCGTGGAGTCGGGCAGCCAGGCGGCGATCCTGGGCTTTCCCCGCAACGGTCCCTTCGACGTCCGCGCCGGACGGGTGGGCGACACGGTCACCGCGCGCACCCAGGACGCCTACGGCCGCGGCCCGCTGCGCAGGCGCATCACCCCGCTGCGCGGGCGGATCCGCCCGGGCAACTCGGGGGGCCCGGTGCTCGGCGCCTCCGGCGGGGTGGTCACCACGGTCTTCGCCCGTACGGGCTCCGAGGAGGTGCGCGGCGGCTACGGCGTGCCCAACGACATCGTCGAGGCGACCCTCGCGGGGGTCGGCGGTCCGGTGTCCACCGGACCGTGCGTGGGCTGAGGACCTCCAGGGGTGACCAAAGACCCCGGGTCGGCCCGCCCGCTGGACCCGGCGGCTACGCTGCCACGTCCGATGGGCAAGACGCTGGTGATCGCCGAGAAGCCGTCCGTGGGCCGCGACGTGTCGCGGGTCCTTCCCGGGCCGTTCAAGAAGCAGGAGGGCTTCCTCGAGGGCCCCGAACACGTCATCACGTGGGCGGTGGGCCACCTCGTGCAGCTGGCCGAGCCCGATGAGTACGACGAGCGCTTCAAGAAGTGGAAGATGGCCGACCTGCCCATCGTGCCCGACGACTTCAAGCTCGTGGTGCGCGACGAGCGCTCCAAGAAGCAGATGGCCGTGGTGACCAGGCAGCTGCGCCGCGACGACATCGAGAAGGTGGTCAACGCCTGCGACGCCGGGCGCGAGGGCGAGCTGATCTTCGCCTACCTCTACGAGAAGGCCCGAGGCGACAAGCCCGTCCAGCGCCTGTGGCTGGCCTCCATGACCCGCAAGGCGATGGAAGACGCGTTTGGCAACCTGCGCCCGGGCGCCGACCTGGCCGCGCTGGAGGCCGCCGCGCGCTCGCGCAGCGAGGCCGACTGGATCGTGGGCATGAACGCCACCCGGGCGGCGACCATCCGCCTGCGCTCGAGCTTCGACGGTGCCGTCTCGCTGGGCCGTGTCCAGACCCCCACGCTGGCCATTCTCGCCCGTCGCGAGGAGGAGATCCGTGCCTTCGTCCCCGAGCCCTACTGGCTCGTGGACGCCACCTTCGCCGCCTCCGGCGAGCGCGTCTACCAGGGCCGCTTCCACGCCGGCGCCCAGCCGCGGCTGAAGACCGCCCAGGAGGCCGCCGCGGTCGTCGACGCCGTCCGCGGCGGGCGCGGCGAGATCACCAAGCTGGAGACCCAGCGGCGCAAGGAGCGCGCTCCGCTGCTCTACGACCTCACCTCGCTGCAGCGCGACGCCAACACCCGCTTTGGCTTCTCCGCGCGGCGCACGCTGGCCGCCGCCCAGCGCTGCTACGAGGAGCACAAGGGCCTGACCTATCCGCGCACCAGCTCGCGCTACCTGACCTCGGACATGGTCGGGGAGATCAAGCCCACCGCCGAACACGTGGGGACGGGGCGCGACTATGCTCGGGCCGCCGCGTACGTCACCGGGCTCGACCTGCTGCCCTTGGGCCGGGTGGTGGCCGACGAGAAGGTCGGCGACCACCACGCGATCATCCCGGTCAACGGCCCGCACAACCTGGAGAAGCTCAGCGACGACGACCGGCGCGTGTACGACCTGGTGGCCCGGCGCTTCCTGGCCGTCTTCCATCCCGACGCCGAGTTCGAGAACACCCGCGTGGAGACCACGGTGGGCGAGCACATCTTCCGCACGCGCGGGAAGGTGCTGCTCGTACCAGGCTGGCGCGGCGTCTACGGAGAGCTGCCCGAGGGCGACCGCTCGGCCGCCGACGAGGACGCGGGCGCCGATCAGCAGCTGCCCAAGCTCGAGCAGGGCGAGGGCGCCGACGTGCGTGAGGTGGGCTCCGAGGCGAAGGAGACCAAGCCGCCCCGCCGCTACTCCGACGCCTCCCTTCTGGCTGCCATGGAGACCGCGGGCAAGCTCGTGGACGACGACGAGCTGCGCGAGGCGATGAAGGAGTCAGGCATCGGTACCCCGGCCACCCGCGCGGCGATCATCGAGCGCCTCATCCAGGTGGGCTACATCGAGCGCGACGGGCGCTCTCTGGTGGCCACCGAGAAGGGCATGAACGTGGTCCGCCTGCTGGGTGAGCACCCGCTGACCTCGCCGTCGCTGACCGGCGACTGGGAGCAGCGCCTGGGCCGGATCGAGCGCGGCGAGGACTCACGCGAGCGCTTTATGGCCGACATCGCCTCCTTCGCGGGCTCGACCGTCTCCGAGCTGGACACAAAGCTCAAGGACGTGCGCATCCCCCGTGCCAACCTGGGACCGTGCCCGGTGTGCGGGCACGACATCATGGAGAACCGCAAGGGCTACTCCTGCTGGTCGCGCGAGGACCCCGGCTGCGGCTTCGTGATCTGGAAGGGCAAGGCGGGCAAGCAGCTCACCGCCGCGGTGGCCAAGGAGCTGATCCGCACGGGGCGCACCGAAAAGCCGGTCACCGGCTTCAAGGGCCGCTCGGGGCGCTCCTTCCGCTCGCGCCTCGCCCTCCAGCAGAACGAGGAGGGCAAGTGGCGGGTGGAGTTCGACGAGCCGTGGGCCCGCGAGGGCGCCCGCCAGCCCGAGCGAGACGAGGGCCAGGCCACGCCGTCGCCGGCCACCTCGTCGCAGGCCGCCTGAGCTAGGCCTTTACCGCCGCCTGCCTCGCCGCGAGCTGCTCGCGCAGGCGCAGCAGCGCGAGGTCCTTGGCCTTGGCCTCGAGCATGACGTCGAAGTCCAGGCCCGCCGCAATCTCAGCGAGGAACACTTCGAAGGCGATCGGGTCGATCATGTCGGCGTGGGCACGCAGCTGGGGCAGGACCAGCGAGCGCTCCACACGGCGGCCGGCGCGCTTCTTGCGCTCCTCCACGGCGGTCTTGGGCGAGGAGACGTGGACCTTGGGCACGACACCCGCGGGCCAGGTGGCCAGCGCGCGCTCGAGCGCCTCGCGGTCGGGGATGCCCTCGGGGTCGTGGCAGTGGTGGTGCAGGATGTCCCACACCACCGGGCGGCCGATGCGCTCGCTCAGGGCGAGGACGTCGACGAGGCCGAAGGTGCGATCGTCGTTCTCGACCACGAGGCGGGCCTGCGCGGCCTCCGACAGGAGCGCGAAGCCGCGCTCGAAGCGCTCCAGGCCGGCGGCCACCCCGCCCGTCGCGCCCCCCACGTGCAGGACGGCGACCGACTCGGGACCCAGGCCCATGCCGTCCATCAGTTCGGCCTGCACCTCCACCTCGACGGCCGCCAGGCGCTGGACCTCCGGATCCTGGGAATTGAGGACGGTGTACTGGCCGGGGTGGGAGGTCAGTCGGATTCCCAGACCTCGCGCTCGCTCTCCGACCCGCGCCAGTGCGTGGGCACAGCGCGCGGGCTGCTCGCGGAACTGCGGGAGATCGGGGTGGCTGGCGTAGGGCGCCAGCGCCGTGGCCATCCGGTAGAAGCGGATGTCGTTGGCGTCGAGGTAGCCCAGGATCGCCTCCAGGTGCTCCAGGGAGACCGAGAGGTCGGGACCCGACTGCCAGCGGCGCGTGTCGTGTGAGGGCAGGCCACCGGCGCCGAGGACCTTCACCGCAAAGCCCAGGCGCATGGCTCCGGCGCCTACCCGGGCTGTCGCTGTGATCAACCCGGGCGGGCGCGGCGGCCAGACGGACTAGAGCTCGCGCAGGTAGACCATGACCTCGTTGGGGCTCGAGTACTTGGGGTGGTCCTTTGAACGGATCTTCTCCACCGCCTCCTGCGGTGCTCCCTGACGCTGAAGGGTCTCGAGAACCTGTTCCTTGGTCGCCGGGAACATGAGCCCCTCCATGTTCCACCGCGACACCTCCAGCGGCGTTTCGTCCA
>DASZCY010000013.1:0-14166 GCA_035942615.1 Solirubrobacteraceae bacterium
GGGTTGAGGCCCATCTGGCCGTAGCCGCGGAAGATCAACGGGCGGATGTAGCAGGAGCGCAGGCCGTTTTGGGCGATGAGCTCCAGCGTGCCCCGGCGCAGGTCCTCCACGTCGTAGGGCACCGGCATGTAGTACAGCTCGGCGGACCTGAACAGGCGATCGAGGTGGTCGCGGTGGCGGAAGACCGCCGGCCCGATCTCCGTGTCGTAGCAGCGCACGCCCTCGAAGACGCCGGTGCCGTAATGCAGGCCGTGGGTGAGCACGTGGACCTTGGCGTCCTCCCAGGGGATGAGCTCGCCGTTCATCCAGATGAGGTCCGCCTGCTTCATGCCGTGCTCCTCGTGAGGTGGTCCAGGACGGCCCGGGTGGCCTCCGCCGTGGTGGCGCTGCCGCCCAGGTCGCGGGTGCGCAGGCCGGCCTCGAGCGCCCGGTCCACGGCCGATTCTAGGGACGCGGCCTCCTGCGGCAATCCGAGGCCGTGGTGGAGCATCAGCGCCGTGGACAGCAGCATGGCCAGCGGGTTGGCCGCGCCGGTGCCGGCGATGTCGGGCGCCGAGCCGTGAACGGGCTCGAACAGGCCGGGATCGCCGGGGGCCCCCAGCGAGGCGCTGGGCAGCATGCCGAGCGAGCCCGTGAGCATCGCGGCCTCGTCGCTGAGGATGTCGCCGAAGAGGTTCTCGGTGACGATCACGTCGAAGTCGGACGGACGGGAGACCAGTTGCATGGCGGCGTTGTCGACCAGCACGTCCTGCAGTTCGACGTCGGAGAACTCCTCTCGGTGGATGCGGTGCACGACCTGGCGCCACTGGCGCGAGGTCTCCAGCACGTTGGCCTTGTCGACGCTGGCCACGGCTGCGCGCCGGGTGCGCGCGGTGGCGAAGGCGACGCGCGCGATGCGCTCCACCTCGGCCACGGTGTAGTGGCACAGGTCGCTGGCCTCGGTGTCGGTGCGGGTCTTCCCGCCGAAGTAGATGCCGCCGGTCAGCTCGCGCACGACGAGCAGGTCGGTGCCCTCGATGCGCTCGCGGCGCAGCGGGCTCGCGTCGTACAGCGCCGGCAGCGGACGGATCGGGCGCAGGTTGGCGAACAGGCCAAGGCCCTTGCGCAGGTCCAGCAGGCCCTGCTCGGGTCGTGGCGCGTGAGGGTCGGTGGTGTCCCACCGCGGCCCGCCCACAGCGGCCAGCAGCACCGCGTCCGCGGCCCGGCAGGCGGCGAGGGTCTCGTCGGTCAGCGGGGTCCCGTGGGCGTCGATGGCCGCGCCGCCGAAGACGTGCTCCTCGGCCTCGACGGCGACGCCCAGGGCATCGAGCGCCTGCAGGGCTGCGTCCATGATCTCCGGGCCGATCCCGTCGCCGGGCAGGATGACGATGTGATGGGTCAGGGCGCTGCTCCCTCCGCCATCCGGGCCGTGATGTTGAGACGCACGTAGTCCAGCTCGCCCCCGATGCGCTCGGCGACCGTGGCGACGAAGGCCTCATGCTCTGCGTGGGGCAGGCGCTCCAGGTAGGGCCCCAGGCAGATCGTGCGCAGGTAGGCGAGGGGGTCGTCGGGGCGCACAGGCCAGGGCTCGAGCCAGGCGTCGGCGTCGACGAAGCCGGCAGCGCGCAGGCGCTCCTCGGTCTCCTCGGGCACGGCGAAGTTCCACGGCCGCCGCCAGCCCGCGAAGCGGCGCTGAAGGGCCGGGTCGGCGGCGACGATGGCGGCGGCGGCGCCCTGCACCCCGGCGACGTTGCCCGCGCCGCCGCACTGCGCGCTCAGGCGCCCGCCGGGCCGTAGCGCGCGAGCCAGCGCAGCGAACAGCGCGTCGTGGTCGGCCACCCAGTGAAAGACGGCGTTGGAGAAGACCGCGTCCACGGGCGCGGGCAGGGAGAGCGCCGCGAGATCCTGATGGTCGACCTCCGCACGGTCGTCCGGCAGGGCCGCCCGGGCGTGCGCGGCCATCCCCGCGTCGGCGTCCACGGCGACCACCCGTCCGCGGGGCAGGCGGTCGAGCAGCGCGGCGGTGACGCGCCCGCTGCCACAGCCCGCATCGAGAACCGTCTCGTTCCCGCGCAGCTCGAGGCGGTCGAGCACCGCCTCGGCCATCTCGGCCTGCGGGCAGGAGATCGTGTGGTAGGTGCTCGCGTCCCAGGCGCGCGCCGTGGTCACGACAGGGCGGTGGTCACCGGGATGGGCGGGCCGTGCTCATCGCGCTCGCGCTCGTAGGCCTCGATGGCTTCGGCCTGGCCGAGGCTGACGCCGATGTCGTCCAGCCCGTTGAGCAGGCGGTGCCTGGTGTCTGGATGGATGTCGAACGAGGCGCTTCCGCCCGGCCAGCGCACCTCCTGGGCCTCGAGGTCGACCTCGGCCTCCCCGGCCTGGGCGATCGCGTGGACGTCGGTCTCGGACAACTCGACGGGCAGGAGCCCGATCTTCGTGCAGTTGGAGCGGAAGATGTCGGCAAAGCTCGGCGCGATGAGGACCTTGAAGCCATAGTCCTCCAGCCCCCACGGCGCGTGCTCGCGACTGGACCCACACCCGAAGTTGCGCCCGGTGACGAGGATCGGGTTGGCCGGCAGGTGCCACCCGGGCTCCTGGGCCCAGTCGTGGAAGAGGAACTCACCGAAGCCGGTGCGCTCGACCCGCTTGAGAAACTGCTTGGGCATGATCTGGTCGGTGTCCACGTCGTCGCGCAGAAGCGTGGTGACGGGACCGGCGACCGTGAGGATGGCCTGGACGGGCATTTACCCCTCCCAGGTGCGGATGTCGACGAAGTGGCCCTCGACGGCCGCCGCGGCGGCCATCTGGGGGGAGACCAGGTGGCTGCGCGCGCCCTTGCCCTGGCGCCCCTCGAAGTTGCGATTGGAGGTGGAGGCCACCCGCTCGCCGGGCGCGGCGACGTCGGGGTTCATGCCCAGGCACATGGAGCAGCCCGCGGCGCGCCAATCGAAGCCCGCCGCACGGAAGATCTCGTCTAGGCCCTCGCGCTCGGCCTGGGCCTTCACCTGGGCCGACCCGGGCACGACCATGGCGACCAGGTCGGAGGACACGCGCCGGCCCCGGACCACCTCGGCGGCCGCGCGCAGGTCGCCGATGCGGCTGTTGGTGCACGAGCCGATGAAGATCCGGTCCAGGCGGATGTCCTGCATCGGCGTGCCGGGCCTGAGCCCCATGTACTTCAGCGCGCGCTCGTCGCCCTCGCTGCGGGGGTCGGGGACGCTGTCGGCCACCCCGACCACCATGCCCGGCGTCGTGCCCCAGGTGACCTGGGGGCTCAGGGCGGAGACGTCGACCACCAGCTCGCGGTCGAAGGTCGCCCCCTCGTCGGTGTGCAGCTCGCGCCACGCCTCGGGGATCGTGATGCCCGCGTGCTCCTCGACCCACCCGAAGGTGGTCGCGTCGGGCGCGATCATGCCCGCCCGCCCGCCGCCCTCGATGGTCATGTTGCACACCGTCATGCGCCCCTCCATGGACAGCGCCTCGATGGCCGGCCCGGCGAACTCCACGACGTGGCCGGCCGCCCCGGCGACGCCCATCTGGCCGATGGTGCCCAGGATGAGGTCCTTGGCGGTGACCCCGAAGCCGGGCTGGCCTTCGTAGCGAATGCGCATCGCCCTGGGCTTCTCCTGGGCCAGGCACTGGGTGGCCAGCACATGCTCCACCTCGCTGGTGCCGATGCCGAAGGCCAGCGCCCCGAAGGCGCCGTGGGTGGCGGTGTGGCTGTCCCCGCAGACGATGGTCATGCCCGGCTGGGTGAGGCCAAGCTCGGGCCCGATGACGTGGACGATGCCCTGACGCTCAGAGCCCAGGCTGTAGACCGGGACGCCGAACTCGGCGGCGTTGCGCTCGAGGGTCTCCACCTGCTTACGACTCAAGAGGTCGGCGATGCGCGCGGCCACCGGCGTGCCGTCGGTGGGCACGTTGTGGTCGGCGGTGGCCAGCGTGCGATCGGGCCGGCGCACGGTGCGCCCGGCCAGGCGCAGGCCGTCGAAGGCCTGGGGGCTGGTCACCTCGTGCACCAGGTGCAGGTCGATGTACAGCAGGCCGGGCGCGACCTCGTGACGCGCCCAGATCTTGTCGAACAGCGTCTCGGGCATCAGTGGTTCCTCCGGTGGGTCGCGTGAGGAGCCACTAGCTCCTCCTCAGCCCCGCGGACACGACGGCCAGGAAGGTCGTCTCGCCCGGGTCGGGGTTCTCGAAATGGTGCGGGAGGTCCGCGTCGAAGGTCACGCAGTCGCCCGCGCGCAGCTCGTGGCGCTCGCCGTCGACGTGCAGGGTCAGGGTGCCGCGCTCGACCAGCGCGACCTCGCGGCTGCCGGGCTCGTGGATCGGTGGGTCACCGGGCCCGCCGGTGGCCGCACCGGCCCGCAGGATGTGGCGGCTCACCTCGGCGCGCTGGCCGGGCAACGGCGCGGTGAGGACCTCGTAGCGGTGCCCCCGCGCGCCACCCCGGGCAGAAGGCCGCTCGCCGGCGCGCGTCACGGTGACCGCGCCGCCCTCGTCCAGGCGCAAGAGCTGGGACAGGCGCAGGTCCAGTCCGCCGGCGATCCGCGCAGCCACCTGGACGGTGGGGCTCGTCTCCCCCCGCTCGACCTGACTGAGCATGGGCGCGGAGACCGCGCAGCGGTCGGCCAGATCGCGCAGGCTCAGGCCCATCGATTCGCGCAGGGCGCGCACGCGCGGCCCGATGGTCGCGGTGGCCTGCAGCTCCTGGGTGGCAAGAGCCATACGCTCGTATGCTATCGCATACAACCCGGTGCGCGCTCCCGCGAGCCCTCGGCAGGGCGAGGGGGTCCCTACGTCAGTCCACCCCGAGGCTCGCGCACGTGTCCAGGCCGTACTCGGAAGCCGCTCGCTGTCCGTCCTCGACCGCGATCGCAAGTTGGGAGGCGGCCTCTTCCGCGGCCTGCCGATCGCCCGCCGCCACCTCATCCAGGATCTGCTCGCGCAGGTCGGCGCGCAGGTCCACCGCGGCGGCGAAGCGCTCGAACATCGGCAGCTGGTTGCTTCCGGGGTCGAGGTCGGCGAGCGCGTTGGCGAGGTCGCGCTCGAGCACCAGACGACGTTCGCCGAACTCGCTCTGACCTGCCGGGTCCTTCAGGTCCGATCCGTCCATGAGCTCGTCGATCAGCCGCGCCGTCCGGGCGCACGCCGCCTCCGCGCGCCTCGCCGCCTCCTGTCGCGTCATGGTGGGCGGCGCGGGCGCCTGGGCAGGCGGCCCACCAGCCGAGAGCCCGCGGTCGGCCGTCTCCATCCCCCCGCCGGCGCAGGCTCCACTGCCCAGCGCTCCGCCGAGGGCCAGCGCGGCCAGCACGCGCCTCATGGCGCTCGCTCCTCGCCCAGCCGCTGGGCGTGGTCGGACCACGAGCGGTCGCTGCCGTGGGGATGCTCGCGCAAGGGCGTGTGGGGATCGGTCACGGGCTGCCAGTCGCCTGCCTTGAGGGCACGTCGCCGGCACCTGACCATAATGGACAGGCGCCTCGCCGGGCACGTGGGGCCGGGGGCTGCGGCGATCCGCCCCGAGACGCGGCCGCGCAGCCAGGTCACGGCGCGGTGACCGGCTCGGCCGGGCTCTCGCTCACCGCGTCGAGACCGGCCTTGCGCACCGCCAGCGAAAGCGCGCGCAGCCAGGCACGGCCCGCCGCCTCGATGATGTCGGTGGCCACACCCTGACCCGAGGCGGTGTGACCGGCCAGCTCGAGGACCACGCTGACCTCGCCTAGCGCGTCCTGGCCACCGGTCACCGCGTCGACGCGGAACTCGCGCAGGCGCGCGTCCATCCCCGTGGCCGCGCCGATGGCCCGGAAGACCGCGTCGACCGGCCCGTCGCCGGTGAAGTCGCCCTCCACGCTGTGCCCCTCGGGGGTGGTGACCCCCACGGTGGCATGCGGCGGGCGGCGCGACGAGGCCTCCACCTCGAACCACTCCAGTTCATAGGCGGCCACCTCGTCGCGCAGCTCGTCGGTGACCAGCGCCTCGAGGTCCATCGCGGTGACCTGCTTCTTCTTGTCGGCGATCTCCTTGAAGCGCTCAAAGGCGTCCTGGAGCACCGCGCCCTCGACGCGGTAGCCCAGCTCCTCCAGCGCCTGGCGCAGGGCGTGGCGCCCGGAGTGCTTGCCCAGCACGATCTGGTTGGCCTCCAGGCCCACCGTGGTGGCGTCCATGATCTCGTAGGTCGAGCGCTCCTTGAGGACGCCGTCCTGGTGGATGCCCGACTCGTGCGCGAAGGCGTTTCGCCCCACCACGGCCTTGTTGGGCTGCACGGCATAGCCGGTCAGGCGCGAGACCAAGCGCGAGGTGCGCGCGATCTCCTGCGTGACCGCCCCGGTGTGCAGCCCGACGGCGTCGCCGCGGGTGTGCAGCAGCATGATGATCTCCTCCAGTGACGCGTTGCCGGCACGCTCGCCGATGCCGTTGACCGCGCACTCCACCTGGCGCGCGCCGGCCAGCACACCCGCGAAGGAGTTGGCCACCGCCAGTCCCAGGTCGTCGTGGCAGTGCACCGAGAGCGTCACGTCGCGCAGCGCGGGCACCAACTCGTAGAGCCGGCGCAGGTAGGCGTCGAACTCGTGGGGCATCGTGTAGCCGACGGTGTCGGGGATGTTGATCGTCGTGGCGCCCTCCTCCACCGCGATGGCCAGCACCTCGGCGGTGAACTCGAGGTCGGCGCGCGTGGCGTCCATGGGTGAGAACTCCACGTCGTCCACCAGCGAGCGGGCGTGGGCCACCGCGGCGCGCGCCTGGCCCTTGACGTCCTCGCGTGTGGAGCGCAGCTGATGGGTGATGTGGATGTCCGAGGTGGAGATGAAGGTGTGGATGCGCGGACGCGCGGCGTGGCGCACCGCCGCGGCGGCGGACTCCACGTCGGCGGTGTGGGTGCGGGCCAGGCCCGCCACGATCGGGGGGACGGGTTCGAGATCCGCACGGGCGATGGCCTGCACGGCCTCGAAGTCGCCCGGCGAGGTGATGGGAAAGCCGGCCTCGATGACGTCCACTCCCAACCGGGCGAGCTGGTGGGCTATCTCGAGCTTCTCGGCCACGTTGAGCGAGATGCCCGGCGACTGCTCGCCGTCGCGCAGCGTGGTGTCGAACAGGACGACGCGGTCGTCGGCTGGTGTGGGCATGGCGGGCGGTCTCTCCTTCGTCTCGTTCCTCGGTCTCCTCTGGCTGGTTCGCGGCTTCTGGCGGCCGCCACGCGCGGATGGCTCCCCCTAGCGGGGGAGGAGCAGGAGAAGGCGGAGGTCGAGCGGACGCGACATGCCTGGTGCGAGGGTAGCGCAGGTGGGAGCATGGCGTCATGCCCTCGACGGGCTCCTCGCGGGCCGACGCCACCGACGACTTCCTGCGCGCACGCCGCCGCCAGGCTGCTTCGCGCCTGGGCCGCTGGGTGGGCCGCGGGCCGGGCGACGTGGACCTCATCCTGCCCTTCGACGAGGTGGTCGCCGCACTGGGGCGCCTGGACGAGCGCGACCTGGGCCAGGAGGTCGTCGACCTCGACACCGTGGTCGGCACGGTCGACCGCCCGCGGGGCTTCGACCGCGCCTTCAGTCCCACCACCGGCCAGGTGCGCTCGCGCTGGGAGCGCATCGCGGGCGCCCTTCGCCGCGGGGACGCCCTGCCCCCGATCGACGTCTACCGCGTCGGCGAGGTGCACTTCGTGCGCGACGGCCACCATCGCGTGTCGGTGGCCCGCGCGCTGGGCCACCGCGACATCGACGCCCACGTGGTCGAGGTGCGCACCCGGGTGGGGGCGCAGCGCTCCTTGCGCCTGGCCGACCTGCCGCGCAAGTCCCACGAGCGGCTGCTGCGCGAGCGGGTGCCCCTTCCCGCCGAGGCGTGGTCGCGGATCCATCTGCACGATCCCGACGACTTTGGCGAGCTGGCCGAGGCCGTCGAGGCCTGGGGCTTTCGGGTGATGCAGGACCGCGGCCAGTTCATGGACCGCGACCAGACGGCGGCCGCCTGGTTCGAGGAGGAGTACGTGCCCGTCTGCGACCTGGTGCGCGAGGCCGGGCTGATCGGCGCGCGCGAGAGCGAAACCGAGGCCTACCTGCGCCTCTCCTGCGCGCGCTACCGCCTGCTGCACACCCACGAGTGGACCGAGCAGGCCCTCGAGCGCCTGCGCGACACGAGGCGGCGGCCCAGGAGCTGAGGGAAGACTCGATCTCTAGCCGGCCACCGCCCCGGTGCCCGCCGGCTGGGTGCGCAGGCTGCGCCCCGAGTCGGCGTCGAAGAGGTGCAGGTGGTCGGTGTCGATCCACAGGCGCGCCCTCTGGCCCTCAGCCACCCCGCTGGCCGGGTCCAGGCGGGCGACGGCGCGGCCCTGGGCGTCGGAGGGAAGCTCGCTGGCCCCGGCGTCGGCGGCCAGCTCGCGCAGCTCTTCGCTCTGGGCCTGCTCGCCCTCGTGGCTGAAGTACGCATAGATCTCCGAGCCCATCGACTCGATCTGCTCGATGGTCGTCTCGAAGGTGAAGCCCCGGCCCTGGTGGTCGCCGACCAGCTCGGCGTCCTCGAAGTCCTCGGGGCGGATGCCCGCCACCACCTGGCCGCCGGCGTCGCTCAGCGCGTCGGGCAGCGGCACCTCGCCCATCGGCAGGCGAACCCTGCCCTCGCCGACGGTGGCAGCGAAGAAGTTCATCGACGGAGAGCCGATGAAGCCGGCCACGAACAGGTTGACGGGGTTCTCGTACAGCTCCTTGGGCGAGGCCACCTGCTGGATGACCCCGGCGCGCATGACCGCGACCCGGTCGCCCAGGGTCATGGCCTCGGTCTGGTCGTGGGTGACGTAGACGGTGGTGGTCTCCAGGCGCTGCTGGATGCGCGCGACCTCGGTGCGCATCTGCACGCGCAGCTTGGCGTCGAGGTTGGACAGCGGCTCGTCCATGAGAAAGGCCGCGGGGTCGCGCACGATGGCGCGGCCCATGGCGACCCGCTGGCGCTGGCCGCCCGAGAGGTTGGCCGGCTTGCGGTCCAGGTGCTGGGTGAGGTCGAGCGTCTCGGCCGCCGCCTCCACCTTCCTGTCGATCTCGGCCTGGTCGACCTTGGCCAGCTTGAGCGCGAAGCCCATGTTCTCGCGCACCGTCATGTGGGGGTACAGGGCGTAGTTCTGGAAGCCCATGGCGCTGTCGCGGTCCTTGGGCGCGAGGTCGTTGACCGTCCGGTCGCCGATGCGCAGCTCGCCCTCGCTGATGTCCTCCAGCCCGGCGATCATCCGCAGGGCCGTCGACTTCCCGCAGCCCGAGGGGCCGACGAGGATCATGAACTCACCGTCCTCGATCGACAGGTCGATCGCCTTGACGGCCTCGGTGCCGTCGGGGTAGCGCTTGGTCACGCCCTCGAACTGGATAGCGGACATGAATTGCTCCTTCTCGGTTCAGCCCTTCACCGCGCCGGACGTCAGGCCCGCGACGATCCTGCGCTGGAAGATCAGGACGAAGATGATGATGGGGATGGTGACGAGCACCGCGGCCGCGGCGATGTTGCCAGTCGGCTCGGTGAACTGCGACTCGCCCGTGAAGAAGGCGATGGCGGCGGGGACCGTCCGCGAGGCATCCGACGAGGTCAGCGAGATCGCGAACACGAAGTCGTTCCAGGCGAAGATGAAGACCAGGATGGCCGCGGTGAACACCCCGGGAGCGGCCAGGGGCAGGATCACCTTGCGAAAGGCCTGCAGGGGCGTGGCGCCGTCGACCTGGGCGGCCTGCTCGAGGTCCCAGGGGATCTCGCGGAAGAAGGCCACCAGGGTGTATATGGCCAGGGGCAGGCTGAAGGTGAGGTAGGGGATGATCAGCCCGATGTAGGTGTCGTAGATGCCCAAGGTCCGCCACATGTCGAACAGGGGCCCGACGGTGGAGATGGGCGGGAACATCGCGATGGCCAGGGCCCCGCCGAGGATGGCGATCTTGCCCGGGAAGTCCAGCCGCGCGATGGCATAGGCGGTGAACGAGGCCAGGGCGATGGCGATCACCGTGGCGATCAGCGCGATGAGGATCGAGTTGATCAGCGGGCGCAGCAGCGGGCTGTCAAAGCCCCCGGCGAACAGCCCCGTGTAGTTCTCCAGGGTCCACGACGCGGGGATCAGGCGCCCGTCGCCCACCGTGTCCGGGGTCTTGAGCGACAGCATGGCCAGCCAGAACACGGGAAACAGCGCGAAGACCAGGACGACGACCATCCCCACTGACCAGACGGTGTACTCCTTGGTGCCGCGCTGCACTACTTCGCCTCCTCCCGGCCGGGCACCGCGGTGCCAAAGCCCCTGACGAACAGGAAGGCGATGGCCAGCACCATCAGGAAGATGATCACCGACACCGCCGAGCCCAGACCGAGGTTGAGGCGGGAGATGAGCTGGAAGTAGCCCAGGATGGAGACCGACTCGGTGTCCTGGCCCCCGCCGGTCATGATGAAGATCGAGTCGAAGACCCGGAAGGCGTCCAGCGTGCGGAACAGCAGCGCGACCAGGATGGCGGGCTTCATCAGCGGCAGCGTGATGCGAAAAAAACGCTGGACGGCGTTGGCGCCGTCCATCTTGGCCGCCTCGTAGAGGCCCTCGTCGATGGTGGTCAGCCCGGCCAGCAGCAGCAAGGCCATGAACGGCGTGGTCTTCCACACCTCGGCGGCGATGATCACCGCGAAGGAGGTGAAGCGATCGCCGAACCAGGCGAAGTCGTCGGCGATGAAGGGCAGCCCGTTGACGAAGCCGCTGGCGGGGTCGAAGGCGAAGAACCACGCGAAGGCGGCGACCACGGTGACGATGCCGTAGGGCACCAGCACGGAGGTGCGCACCAGCCCGCGGGCGAACAGCGCGCGGTGCATGACCAGGGCCAGGGCCATGCCCAGGACCAGCTCGATGGCCACCGACACCACGGTGATGAAGGCGGTGTTGAACACCGTCTGCCACCACAGGCCGGAGGTGAGGACCGTGATGTAGTTGTCAAGGCCCGCGAAGCCGCCCTGGTCGGGGAAGCGCAGGTCGAGGTCCTGCAGGGACAGCACGATCGCGTAGGCGATCGGGTAGGCGGTGACCAGCAGCATGGCGATCACCGCGGGGGCGCAGAGCATCAGCCCCAGGCGGCGCTCGGAGCGGGTGCGCTCGCTGGTTTCCCGCCTGCTCATCCCGCGCTGGGCGATGGTGCTCATCCTCATCCCTCCCGGCGGGCATCGGCATGGCCTGGGGGCCGGCAACGATGCGCGGTCACAGCAGCCCCCGGCGCTCGATGGCCTGCTCCACCCGCTCGCGCAGGCGCTGGTAGGTCGGGGTGGGGTCGCGCGGGTTGATCTGCGTGGTGGGATGCAGCGCGCGCTGGACGGCCAGCGAGAGATCCTGGTAGGCGGGCGAGCCCGGGCGCGGTGCCGCGTCCTCGATCGACTGGCGGATCAGGTCGGCGAAGCCCGGATAGACCTCCTCGACCTCCGGACGGTCGTAGAGGCGGGTGAGCACCGGGGGCAGGCCGCCCTGCTCGGCGATGTCGATCTGGTTGGCGGGCTGCACCAGGCACCTGATGGCCTCGAAGGCCAATTGCGAGTTCTGCGAGTAGGAGGACACACCGAGGTTGATTCCCCCCAGAGGCGGAGCGCTGGGAACGGACGGGTCGACCCGGGGATACTTCGCGGCGGCGAGGTTGCGCGCGACCTCGGGCGCATTCTCCTCGGCCGAGGGAAAGACGAAGGGATAGTTGACCATGAAGCTCGCGTTGCCCGACTCGAAGCCAAGGCGCGCCGAGTCCTCGGTCGAGGTGGTGAGGTCGGCCGCCGCGGCCGGTGAGCGCGAGAGGCGTCCCATGAGCGCCAGCGCGCGCTCGGTGGACGGCTGGCGGAGGGCGATCTGCTGATCCTGGGGACCCGTGACGATCGACGTGCCGGCCGACTCGATCATGGCGTTGGCCCACACCGTCAGGCCCTCGTAGCGGTTGGCCTGGAGCTGGATGGTGCCCTGGGGTCCGATCTGCTCAGCGCGGTCGATCATCTCCTCCCAGGTCTGCGGGGGCCGGGCCACGCGATCGCGGCGGTACCACAGAAGCTGGGTGTTGGACCAGATCGGCACCCCGAAGAGACGGTCCTCGAAGCGCGCGGTCTCGACGACGCTGTCGAACACGCCCTCGGTGGTGGCCTGCGCGACGGCGCGGGGCACCGGGCGGATCCAGCCGGCGTTGGCGAACTCCCCGGTCCAGATGACGTCCATCCCGATGATGTCGATGGTGTCGTCGCGGGCGGCCAGACGGCGCACGAGCTGCTCGCGCTGGCTGTCGGCGTCGGCGGGCAGGTACTGGAAGGAGAAGCGATAGCGGCCGTTGGACTGCTCGGAGCAGCGCTCGGCCACGGTGGTCAGCACGCCGCTGGGCTCGTTGAAGATGAACCACGTGAGCGTCGAGCCGCTGCCCGCCTCGCCCCCGCCGCAGGCGACAAGCACCGCGGTGGCTCCGGCGACCAGCAAAGACGTGACCTTCTTGCCCATCTTCCTCCTTCGGGCCGGATGCGCGCTAACCCGCAACGGCCAGGCTACCCCCTACTCCCGCTGCGCGCTCCCTGCGACGTTCGCCAGCAGACCCGCACCGGGCGCCAGCGAACCTGGCGCGCGCGCGCCAGCGGGGACCGCGTCGGCGTGCGTGGCGCGCACCACCGTCCCCGCCGGCGGACAGGGCGCCGGCTCGGCGCCGAGGTTCACCGCCACCACGTGCCCGTCGCGGCGGAAGGCCACCACCCCGGGGGCCGCCTCGAGCAGCTCGAGCTCCCCGCCCAGGGCGCGGCGCGCGGCGATGAGGTCGCGGTACAGGGCGAGCGGGCTGTCGGGCTGGGCGGCCTGGGCGGCGGCGCTGCCGGCAGCAGGGGTGACGACCGGCAGCCACGGATCGCCGGTGGTGAAGCCGGCGTGGGGACGATCGTCGGTCCAGGCCATGGGATGGCGGTGGACGTCGCGCCCGGCGCGGTCGTCGGGCGGTCCCGATCGCCCCGGGCCGTCGGCCATGCCCAGCTCGTCGCCCTGGTAGACGAACACGGCGCCCGGCAGGGTGAGCAGCAGCAGCGCGGCGGCCCGCGCCTGCCCGGGGCCGACCCGGTCAGGCAGGCGGGCGAAGTCGTGATTGGACAGCACCCAGGCCACGCGCCCCGGCGGCGCGCCCGCCAACGCGGCGCGTACCGCCTCGGCGTCCCACGGCGCGTGGAAGAGTTCAAAGGCGAAGCACAGGTCGAGGTGCTCGAGGTAGGGCCCAAACCCCGCGTAGGGCAGGTAGGCCTCGCCGACCAGCAGCGCGTCGCCCACGGCGGCGCGCAGGTGGGCCAGCCCCGCCCCGATATCGGGAGCGTCGCGCGAGTGGCGGTGCTCGAGCGTGGCGTGCTCGGGATGCAGGGGCAGCGGCGGCGGGCCGGCGGCGGGGGGGTCGTCGCGCAGCTCGGGGTCCTTGAGCAGGCGGTCGATGGCGTCCACGCGGAAGCCGTCCACGCCGCGCTCCAGCCAGAAGCCCAGCGCCCCGCCGAAAGCCACGGGCACGTCAGGGTTGCGCCAGTCCAGGTCGGGCTGCTCGGGATAGAAGGAGTGCAGGTACCACCGTCCGCTTTGGCTGTCGCGCGACCAGGCCGGCCCGCCGAAGGAGGCCAGCCAGTTGTTCTGGGGCCCGTCGCGGTCCGACCACACGTAGCGGTCGGGATGGGCGCAGAACCAGGGGTGCTCGATCGAGGTGTGGCAGGGCACGACGTCGAAGAGGACCCTCAGGCCGCGCCCGTGCGCGGCCGCGATCAGCTCTTCGGCGTCCTCGAGGGTGCCCAGCTGCGGATGCACTCCGGTGTAGTTCGCGACGTCGTAGCCCCCGTCGGCCATCGGCGAGGGGTAGAAGGGCGACAGCCACACCGCGTCGGCCCCCAGCGCCGCGACGTGGTCCAGGCGCTCGATGATCCCGCGCAGGTCGCCCACCCCGTCGCCGTCGGCGTCCTGGAAGGAGCGCGGGTAGACCTGGTAGACGACTGCGTCCTGCCACCAGGGCGGTTCTCCCTGCGACCAGGACGAGCGTCGACCTTCCCGGCCCGAGGGCGACGAAGTCGACACTCGCGCCTCAGCCGGGCAGCGCCACCGTGCGCCCATCGACGAAGCCGTCGAGGGCCAGGATGGCGTCGAGGACTTCCTGGGGCACGGGTCCGTCGGTGGTGACCACCATGACCGCCTCCTCCCCGCCCTCGCCGTCGGGGTCGTGGCGGCCC
>DASZCY010000014.1:0-9026 GCA_035942615.1 Solirubrobacteraceae bacterium
CCGCGGTGGTGGGAGCCGCGCCCCCGGGCTGCGGGGAACCGGGCGGCCGCCCAGCGTCCGTGCGCACGCGCGTGGCCAGCTCGGCGTCACGCTCGGGCGCGCGGCCCACCCACTCGCGCAGGCGCTTGATCTCGCGCGCCTGGGTGAAGAGCAGGAGGGAGAGGACGGCGAGCCCCACGATCGCGGCGATCCCCGCGAAGGCCCCGTAGGTCTGGATCACGTCAGAGGGCAGCATGACGACCGGCGCGGGCCATGAATGGCCGCAGTGTAGGGATCGCCCCGGTCAGGTCCGGGCGGGCAGATCCACCGGACGGTGCAGCGCGGAAAGCTCCGCGACCTTGGCCGCAAGGGCGGCCGCATCGCCCTCCAGGACGAGCAGCCCGATCTCGTCGAACATCGCCTCCACGCTGCGCGGATCCAGGGGGCGGCGCTCCGCGCGCTGGATCTTCTCGGCCGGCGTGGGCTGTGGGCGCTCGTAGGGGTTGAACAGCTCCTCGTGCAGCTTCTCGCCCGGTCGGCGCCCGACCACCTCGATGGTCACGTCCTCCTCGGGCACCAGGCCCGACAGCTCGATCATCGCCCGGGCCAGCTCGACGATGCGCACCGGCTCGCCCATGTCCAGCACGAACACCTCGCCGCCCGCGCCCAGCGAACCCGAGCGGATGATGAGCTGCACCGCCTCGGGGATCGTCATGAAATAGCGCGTCATGCGCTCGTCGGTGACGGTCACCGGTCCGCCGCGGGCGATCTGGCGGCGGAAGATCGGCACCACGGAGCCCGAGGATCCCAGCACGTTGCCAAAGCGCACCGCGCTGAAGCGCGTGGCGGGAAAGCGCACCTGCTCGGCCTCCACGGCGAACTCGGCCAGGGCCTTGGAGGCGCCCATCACCGTGGCGGGAGCGACGGCCTTGTCGGTGGACACCAGCACGAAGGCCTTGGCGCGCGCGTCACCGGCCACGCGGGCCATCACCCGGGTGGCCAGCGCGTTGTTGCGCACCGCCTCCACCGCGTTGGACTCCATGAGCCCCACGTGCTTGTAGGCGGCGGCGTGGAAGATCACCGTCGGGCGGTGCTGCTCGAAGATCTCGCGCATGCGCTCCTCCTCCTTGCAGTCGACCAGCACGGGCGACAGCAGCGAGGGGTGCACGTGGCGGTCGTCCTCCAGCTCGGACTGGATCGCAAAGAGGTTGTCTTCGGCGTGGTCGAGCAGGACGATGCGCCGGGGGGCGACCCGGGCGATCTGGCGGCACAGCTCGCCGCCGACCGACCCCCCGGCGCCGGTGACCAGCACCACCTCGCCGTTGAGATAGGCCCCCACCCGGTCGAGCTCCATGCGCACCGGCTCGCGGCCCAGCACGTCCTCCACGCGCACCTCACGCACCTGGCGCACCAGGTGGCCCTGGGTCTGCAGCAGCTCGAAGACGGTTGGCAGCGTGCGCACGGGAATCCCCCGCTCGCGGCATGCGCGCGCCACCCGCGCGCGCAGCACGCCCGGCGCCGAGGGGATCGCGATCGTCACCTCGTCGGGCTCGGCCTCGTCGAGGATGCGTGACAGCTCCCCGGTCGCGCCCAGCACCCGTACCCCCTCTACGCGCGCGCGCCGCTTGCGCGGGTCGTCGTCCACGAAGCCCACCGGGCGCAGTCCCAGCTCGGGGTTGCGCAGGACCTCGCGCAGCACGAGGCGTCCACCCTCGCCCGCGCCCACGATGAGCACCCGCCGCGCGCCCCGGCGGGTGTGGAAGCCGTGCGGGGGGCGCTCGTAGAGCTGGCGTACGGCGAAGCGCACACCGCCGACCGCCACCAGCGCGAGCGTGCCGAAGAGGGCGATGATGCTGGTGGGCACGCCCACCGTGGCGCGCCCGAAGGCCGACTCGAAGCCCACGGGCTGCACGAGGGCGTTGTAGGCGGGCAGCGCCAAGGTGGCCACCGCCACGCCGTAGACCACGGGCAGGTAGTCGCGCCCGCTCATGTAGCGCCAGGACTTCTGGTAGAGCCCGAAGAGGGCGAAGACCACGAGCGAGACGCCGATGAGCGGTAGCAGCGTCGCGTCGCGCAGCTCGAGGTAGCGCTCGGGCGTGCCCAGGGGCCCCTCGAAGCGAAGGCGGTAGGCGATGAGGTAGGCGGCCGCGACCAGGACCGCGTCCGCCCCGAGCTGCAGGAGGGCGAAGCGGTGTAGGGGGAGAGCCGCGAGACGGGGCCGGCGGCGCATCGGCCCCAGTGTACGCGTGCCCTACGTCGTCTCGTTGCGCCGGCGCTCCCGTGCCGCCGGCGCCCGTGTGCTCAGCCGCGCGCGGCGCGGATCGCCGCGGCCACCGCGTCGACCTCGTCCTCGCCCAGCGCCGCGCCCATCGGGATCGCCAGGTGCGTGCGGGCGGCCTCCTCGGTCCCGGGCAGGACGGCGGGCGGGGCCAGGCCGGCCAGCGCCGGCTGGCGATGGACCGGCGTGCGGTAGTAGCCGCGAGCGCCGATGCCCTCCGCGGCCAGGGCCGCAGCCAGCGCGTCGGGCGCGGGGTCGCGCACCACGTACAGCCCCCAGGCGGGGGCGCTGCCCGCCGTGGGGCGGGGCAGGCCCACCACGCCCTGCAGGCGCTGCGCGTAGCGCCGCCCCGCGGCGCGGCGGGTCTCGCACCAGCTGTCGAGCTCGGGCAGCTGCGCGTGGAGGATCGCGGCCTGGAGCGCGTCGAGGCGCGAGTTGTAGCCCACCAGCTCGTAGGTGGAGCCGTCGGGCGAGCCGTGGAAGCGCAGCGTTCGCACCGTCTCGGCCAGGCCGGCGTCGGAGGTGGTGATGGCCCCGCCGTCGCCGAAGGCCCCGAGGTTCTTGGAGGGGTAGAAGGAGAAGGTCGCCAGCGTGCCCAGCGCGCCGGTGCGCGCCCCACCCGCGGCCCGCGAGCCCGCCGCCTGCGCGGCGTCCTCGACCACGGGCAGGCCCAGCGCCTCGATCTCGGCCACCGGTGCGACGTTGCCGAAGAGGTGCACGGCCACCACCGCCTTGGTGGCCGGTGTGAGCGCGGCGCGTACCGCCTCGGGCGTGATGACGGACGTCTCGGGGTCGACGTCGCAGAAGACGGGGCGCGCGCCGGTGGGCGGGATAGCCTCCGCGCTGGCGTAGAAGGTAAAGGAGGGCACGACGACGTCGTCGCCGGGCCCCACGCCCAGGGCGCGCAGCGCGATGGTGATCGCCTCGGTGCCGTTGGCCACCCCGACGGCGTGGCGCGCTCCCACGTACCGCGCGAAGGCGCGCTCGAAACCCTCGACGTGCGGCCCGAGCACGTACGCGCCGTCGGCAAGCACGGCGTCGACGGCAGCGCGTACGCGCTCCTCGATGGCGCGCACCGGCGTGGCGGGATCGAACAGGGGGATCGGCACCGCCCGGGCACGCTACCGACCGGCGGCTACGCTGCCCGCGTGCTGCTGGGCGCGCTGACCGACACCGTCGGGAACGTCATCGACGCCATCGGCCCCCTCGGCCTGGGCGTCCTCCTCGCCGCCGAGGCCTTCTTTCCACCGCTGCCCTCCGAGGCCATCCTCCCCCTCGCCGGCTTCTACGTCGACCAGGGGCGGCTGGGCTTCGTGGCCGCCCTGATCGCCGCGACGGCGGGCTCGGTGGCGGCCGCGCTGATCTTCTACGCACTGGGACACTACGGGGGCCGGCCACTGATCCTCAGCCAGAAGCGCTGGCTGCGTGTGGGCGAGCGCGAGCTCGACGTCGCCGAGGGCTGGTTCGACCGCTGGGGACCGTGGATCGTGTTCGGCGCGCGGCTCGTCCCGATCGTGCGCAGCGTGATCTCCATTCCCGCCGGGGCGATGCGGATGAACCTGCTGACCTTCGCGCTGCTGACCACGCTGGGCTCCGCGGCGTGGAACGCCGCGCTGCTGTACGCCGGCCTGGCCCTCGGCCAGAACTGGCAGCGCGCCGGCGACGCCGTCGATGCGGCCCGGCCGTACGTGCTCGTCGGAGCCCTGATCGTTGCGGCCGCCGGCGGCCTGTGGTTCCTGCGCTGGCGACGACGGCGCGTCCTCGCCCGGCCACAGCCCTCGCCGGGCGAGTGAAGCCGGGGCGCGCCGCGCTGACCGGCGCGCTGCACGGCCCCGCCGAGCTGCTGCCCGTCTCCTCCTCGGCCCACGTCGCGCTGGTGCACGGCGACCTGGAAGATCCCGAACTGCGCAAGGCCTTCGAGGTCGCCCTACACGCCGGGACCGCCGCGGCGCTGGCGCTGGCGCTGCGCGGGGAGGTGGCGGAGGCGGTCGGCGACCTGGACGCCCGGCGCCTCACGCTGCTGGCCGGGTCCTTCCTACCGCCGGCCGTGGCCGGGCTGGCCCTGCAACGGCGCATCGAGGAACGGCTGGGCACGCCGGTCACCACCGCGGCCGGGCTCGCCGCGGGGGCGGTGGCGATGTGGTGGGCCGACGCCCGCGCCGAGCGCGGGGGGTGGAGGGGCCGCCAGGACGCCGGCCTGCTCGACGCGCTACTGCTCGGTCTCGCGCAGGCCGCCGCGCTGTGGCCGGGCGTCTCGCGGAGCGGGGCGACGCTCGCGGTGCTGCGCGCCCGCGGGTACTCGCTCGCAGACGCCGGGATCCTCTCCCGCCATGTCGCGCTGCCCGTGATCGGCGGGGCGACCGCCCTCAAGAGCGTGCGGCTGGCCCGCCGAGGGCTCCCCCGCGAGCATCGCGCCGCCTTTGCCACGGGGACGGCCGCGGCGTTCGCATCGACGCTGGCCTGTGTCCCCCTCGCCGCCCCCTCATCCCGCCCCCGCGGCCAGGGGCCCGCGCTGTGGCCCTTCGCGCTCTACCGCCTCGCCCTCGCCGCCGCGCTGCTGCTCCGCCGCCAGAAGGGCGACAATCACGTCCTGTGACCGACGCCTACGCCGCCGCCGGGGTGGACACGCGGCAGGCCGACGCCGCCGTCGGCGCCCTCGTGCGGGTCCTCGAGGCCGTCGACCCCGGCAGGCCCCGCCGCACGGTCGAGCTCCCCGGTCACTACGCCAGCGTCCTGCGCATCACCGACACGCTGGGGATCGCCATCGCCACCGATGGGGTGGGCTCCAAGCTGGTGGTGGCCGAGCGGACCGGCCGGCTGGACACCGTGGGCATCGACTGCGTGGCCATGAACGTCAACGACCTCGTGTGCGTCGGCGCCGAGCCGATCGCCCTCGTCGACTACCTCGCCGTCGAGCAGGCCGACCCCAGCGCCCTGGAAGCCATCGGCCGGGGGCTCAGGATCGGAGCCGAGCAGGCCGGCGTGGAGGTCCCCGGCGGCGAGCTGGCCGTCCTGCCCGAGCTCATACGCGGCCATCCCTCCCCCCATGGCTTCGACCTGTGCGCCACCGCTATCGGCACCGTCGACCTCGAGGCGATCGTCACCGGCCGCGCCCTCGCCCCCGGCGATGCGGTCGTGGGCGTGCCCTCCAGCGGCCTGCACTCCAACGGCTACACCCTGGCCCGCCGGGTACTCGAGCCGCTGGGCTTCGAGACCCGCCCGCCCGAGCTCGAAGGGGCCAGCATCGCCGACGCGCTGCTCGAGCCGACCGTCATCTACGTGCGCGCCGCGCTCGAGCTGCTGCGCAGCGGGGTCCCTGTCCACGGTCTTGCGCACATCACCGGAGGGGGGGTGCGCAACCTCCTGCGCCTGAGCGCTGGCGCGGGCTTCCGTCTCGACGATCCGCTGACGCCCCCGCCGGTCTACGATCTCATCGCCCGCCACGGCGATGTCCCCGCCGGCGAGCTGTACGAGGTCTTCAACATGGGCTGCGGCCTGGCCGCCATCGTCCCGCCCGCGCACGCCGAGCAGGCGACGGCGATGCTCGCCGCCCACCACCCCGGCGCCCGCCCGGTCGGCGAGGTCACCGACCGCGCGGGCACGGTCGAGCTGCCGGGCCGCGGCCTCACGCTCTCAGGGCGCTGACCACAGCACGGCGCCGCCGGCCACAGGCTCGGCGCGGGTCCGCCATTCCGCCGCCGCCGCCCACAGCACGGCGGGCGCCCGCGGGCCGGGCAGCTCACACACCGCGGCGAGCTCGGGCGTGGCCAGACGGCCAAAGCGCCGCAGGGCCTCATCGACCGTCAACGGCTCATCGGGCTCCCCGGCACCCGCACGCCGCGCCGCGGACGACAGCGCGGCGGGGGTGACGTCCTCGAAGACGCCCACCGCCTCGCCGTCCCCCCACCGCAGGGAGAAGGACGGGAAGGGCAGACGGGTCGGCGGGCTGGCCCTGCCGCGGGCCTCCGGCCACTCCGTGCGCACCCGCTCCAGGTCGTGGCCAAAGGCCTCGGTGATCGCGTTGGACTGCAGATCGACGCCAAAGCGGTCCAAGTTCAGCCCGGCCACCTCGCGGGCCAGCTCGCTCAGCCCCTCGGGGCCGTCGCAGGGCCGTCGCCCGCAGAACAGCGCGAGACGGAGGCGGCGCAGCAGCGCACCGCCCAGTCCCTGCTCGTCGGCGGCCTTGACGGCGAGGCAGGCCGGATAGGAGGAGCGCGGGGGGCGCTCGAGCCAGATCCGCCCGTCCACCGGCATCCCGCTCGCGGCCGCCGCGTCAAGCCAGTGGCCGAGGCTCGCCTGGGGGTCGGAAAACTCCCGCGCCAGGCCGCCCATCACGTAGGTGACAGCCACCCGGGCGTCGAATCTGGCCTCCAGGACCCGCACCGCGGGCTCGGCCGCCCACGACCATGGGCAGGCGGGATCGGTGTAGCAGGTCACGGAGAGCACGCGCATCGCCACAATAGACCGCATGTCGTCCCCCGTCGGGACCCTTCTCAACGGTCGCTATCGCCTCGATGCCCGCATCGGGGCGGGCGGGATGTCCACGGTCTTCCGCGCCTTCGACACCGTGCTGGAGCGTCAGGTGGCCATCAAGCTGATGCACCGCGACATCGCCAGCGACAGCGCCCAGCTCGAGCGCTTCCGCCGGGAGGCCCGCGCCGTGGCCCGCCTCAACCACCCGCACATCGTGCAGGTCATCGACGCCGGCGAGGAGGGCGACTCCCTGCACGCCACGCCCTACATCGTCTTCGAGTACGTCGAGGGGGAGACCCTCAAGGACCGCATCCGCCGCCACGGCGGGCTGCCCGTGAGCGAGGCGGTGGCCTACGCCATCGAGATCGCCCGGGCCCTCGGTGCCGCGCACGAGCGACAGATCGTCCACCGCGACGTCAAGCCCCAGAACGTGCTGATCGACGAGGAGGGCACCGCCAAGGTCACCGACTTCGGCATCGCGCGCTCGCTGGAGGAGGAGGGGCTGACCGCCGACGGGCGGGTGCTGGGCACCACCGACTACGTGTCGCCCGAGCAGGCCCTCGGCCACGCCGTCACCGGCCAGTCCGATCTCTACTCGCTGGGCGTGGTGCTCTTCGAGATGCTGACCGGGGACGTGCCCTTCAAGGGTCCCAACGAGGTCTCGGTGGCCATGAAGCACGTGCGCGAGGACCTGCCCGACGTGGCCGTCCGCCGCCCCGAGGTCTCCGCTGCGCTGGGCGCGGTGGTTGATCGCGCCACCGCCAAGGACCTCGACCGCCGCTACGCCGACGACGCCGCCCTCATCCGCGACCTCGAGGACATCCTGGCCATCGAGGCCGCCCGCACCGGGCAGGCCACCGGCGAGGCCACCGCCGTGCTGCGCACGCTCCCCCAGCGCAGCCGGCGGCGCCTGCCCCTGCGCCTGCGCACCTCGGTGGCGGTCCTCGTCGTCCTCGGCCTCCTCGGCGCGGGCATCGTGGCCGGTGTCCTCACGCTGGCCGCCGACCGCGCCCAGCGGGGCACCGGCCAGAGGCCCGCCGTCGCCCAGCCTGCCGACCTGGCCCCGGTTTCGCTGGGGGCCGGCGCCGCCAGCGACTATGACCCGATCGGCGGGGACGGGGAGCACCCCGACGAGGCCCCGCGCATCCTGGACAACGACCCGACGACCCTCTGGTCGACCGAGCGCTACAGCGACTTCGCCCAGCAGAAGGACGGCGTGGGCATCGTGGTCGACGCCGCCCCCGGCGTGGCCTCGCCCCGCATGGAGATCACCTCGGCCACCCCCGGGTGGAGCGGAGAGATCCTGGCCGCGCGCGGGAGAGCGCCTGCGGAGATCGACGACCCGGGCTGGACGCGGGTCGGCTTTGTGGACAGCGCCGACCGCGTCGAGCAGGTCTCGCTCGACACGGCGGGTAACCCTTTCAGCCACTATCTGGTGTGGATCACCAACTTCCCCGACGACGTGAACTCGGTCGAGCTGGCCGAGGTGGTCCTGCTGTGCTCGACGGCGACCGAGGCCTGCCAGGCTCAGAACCGGTGACCGCGCTCGGCGCGGTGTCGCTCCACCGCCAGCGCCACCAGGCGGTCGCATAGCTCGGCGTAGGGCGTCCCGGAGGCCTCCCACAGCTTTGCGTACACGCTGGTGCGCGTGAAGCCCGGCATCGTGTTGACCTCGTTGACCAGCACGCGCCCGTCGTCCTCCACGAAGAAGTCCACCCGCGCCAGGCCCGCGCAGCCGCTGCGCGTGAAGGCCTCCACGGCCAGGCGGCGCACCTCGTCGCGCACCCCCGCATCGACGCGGGCGGGAACCACGAGCTCCATGCCTCCCTGCGTGTACTTGGCCTCGAAGTCGTACCACCCGCCCGGTAGGAGGATCTCGCCCGGCTCGGAGGCCTGGGCGTGGTGGGTGGGGCCCAGGACGGAGCATTCGACCTCGATCCCCGCGCTGGCCGCCTCGACGATGACCGACGGATCGTGGGCGAAGGCCCCCTCCAGGGCGTCGGCCAGCGTCCCCGGGTCGTCCACCCGGGCGATGCCCACCGAGGAGCCCAGCCGCGCGGGCTTGACGAAGACGACGGGACCCATGGCGGCCACCGCGCGGGCCACCGCCTCGGGATCGGACTCCCAGCCGGCCCGCGAGACCGCAGCGTAGGCCACCTGGGGCAATTCCGCGTGCGCGAACAGCTCCTTGGACATCACCTTGTCCATGCACAGCGCGGAGGCCAGCACCCCCGAGCCCACGTAGGGCACGTCGAGCAGCTCGAGCAGGCCCTGCACCGTCCCGTCCTCGCCGAAC
>DASZCY010000015.1:0-13997 GCA_035942615.1 Solirubrobacteraceae bacterium
ACCGAGAGCAGAAAGCCGCGGCGGTCGAGGAGATCGCCGGCCAGATCACCGAGGCCAACGCAGTCTACGCGGTCGACCCCCGCGGCATCACCGTGCCCCAGGCCGCCGAGCTGCGCGCGCGCCTGCGCGACGCCGACGCGACCTTTCGCGTGGTCAAGAACACGCTGACCCTGCGCGCCGCCGACAAGGCGAAGGCAGAAGCGCTCAAGGCCCTGCTGGAGGGCCCGACCGCGCTGGCCTTCGTACGCGGCGACGTCGCCGCGGCGGCCAAGGCGCTCAGCGACTACGCGCGCCAGGTCGACAGGCTGCCCTTCAAGGGCGGTCTCATGGACGGCGAGGCGCTGGACGCTGCCCAGCTGCAGTCCATCGCCCGCCTGCCCACGCGCGATGCGCTGTACGGCCAGCTCGTCGGCGTCGTCGCCTCGCCCGTGAGCGGACTGGTGCGCACGCTCAACGCGCTCGTCTCCGGCTTGGCCATCCAGCTGGGCGCGATCGCCGAGCAAGGCCTGATCGGCAGCGGCGTTGCGGCGCCCGTGGCCCGCAGCGAGGCGCCGGGGGCCGAGAGCAGCGAGGAGAGCCCCGGCGAGGGCAGCGAGGAGCCCCCCGCTCCCGAGGATCCCGACCAGGACGCCGGCCACCAGCCCGAGACCGTGCAGCCCGATCAGCCCGAGGGCGAAGACGACCAGGAGGTCTAGCCCCCTCCCCCGGCCGTTGCCCGAACACCCCGATCAGAGGAGAAACAGTATGGCCACCAGCACCCAGGAATGGATCGACGAGCTCAAGAGCATCTCCGTGCTCGAGCTGTCCGAGCGCATCAAGGCGCTCGAGGAGGAGTTCGGCGTCTCGGCGACGGCGGTCGCCGCCGCCGCCCCGACCGGCGCGCCCGCCGACGGCGGTGCCCCCGCCGAGGAGGAGTCGACCACGGTCGACGTCGTGCTCACCGGCGCCGGTGAGAAGAAGATCCAGGTCATCAAGGTCGTGCGCGCGGCCACCGGCCTGGGCCTGAAGGAGGCCAAGGCGCTCGTCGACGAGGCCCCCAAGCCCGTCAAGGAGGCCATCGAGCGCGAAGAGGCCGACAAGCTCAAGGGCGAGCTCGAGGAGGCCGGCGCCACCGTCGAGCTGAAGTAGGCCGACCCTTCGGCACTGGGCCGCGAGGGCCCCGTCCGGGCCCTCGCCGTTCCGCCGCGCGGCGGGTCGTCGTCGCGTCGCAGCTCGTCGAGGATGCGAGACGCGCGTGACGAGGGCGTGACTACGCGCCCGGGTAGGCGATGATCTCCACCGCCTGCCCGCCCGGTCCCTCGACGTAGAAGGACCGAGTGCCGTCGCGATGGGGACGGGCGCGCGCGCCGTGCCGGGCGGCCAGGGCGTCGAGCTCGTCCCACCCCACGCGCCAGGCCAGGTGGCTGGGGTGCTGGTCGGCCAGCACGAAGGCGAGCTTGGCCCCGGCGGCCTCGATCAGCCCCCAGCTGTCGTCGCGGTGGAGCACGCGCGTGCCCGGCACGGTGCGCTGCCACCAGGCGATGGCCTCCCCGATATCGGGCACCTGCTGGGCGGCGTGGTCGAAGCGCATCTCCACGGATCGAGCGTAGCCCGATTTGCGCCCCGCGCGGGTACTCCCTACACTCCTGCCGCCGACCGATAGTCGAAGCCGTCCACCCTTCGGCGCCGCGCCACATACGCGGTCGCCGCGGGCGGGGTCCGTGAGCGTCGGCCGCCCCTGCGGGGGTCCATTTCGCTGTGCTATATTGGACGGTCCGCGCCGTTTCCGGGTCGCCCGCCCGGAGGCGAGCGTGCCGCTCGCCCCTCTCGATCTCCGAGGAGTCGCTCCTTGCCTCGCGCCGAAACTCCCCGCACGCGCCGCTCCTTCGCGCGCCTCGAACGCCCGATCGAGGTTCCCAACCTCATCGCCATTCAGCGCCGTTCTTTCGACTGGCTGACCGACGCGCAGAAGGGTGGCCTGCGGGAGACGATCGACGACATCTCTCCGATCGAGGATTACACGGGGAACCTCGCCGTCGACTTCGGCGAGCTGCACTTCGACGAGCCCACGGCGACGCTCGAGGAGTGCCGCGAGAAGGACCTCACCTACGCGCGACCGCTGAGCATCACGGTTGCCTTCGTCAACCGCGAGACCGGGGAGATCCGCGAGCAGCAGGTCTTCATGGGCGACTTCCCGTGGATGACCGAGCGGGGCACCTTCGTCATCAACTGCACCGAGCGCGTGGTCGTCACCCAGCTCGTGCGCTCCCCGGGCGCCTACCTCATGGAGGCCAAGGATCGCGAGACGCAGGTCTTCACCGCCAACCTGATGCCCGCGCGCGGCTCGTGGCTGGAGCTGGAGATCGACAAGAAGGGCCGCGTCTACGTTCGCATCGACCGCAAGCGCAAGCTGCCCGTCACCGTCCTGCTGCGCGCGATGGGCTACGCCACCGACGAGGAGATCCTCAACCTCTTCGACGACTCGCTGTACATCCGCAACACCATCGACGCCGACGCCGAGGTCACCAAGACCGAGGACGGTGCCCTGATCGAGCTGTTCAAGAAGCAGCGTCCCGGCGAGCCGCCCAGCGTCGACAACGCCAAGGCGCTGCTCGACCAGCTGTTCTTCGACCCCAAGCGCTACGACCTCACCAGGGTCGGGCGCTACAAGCTCAACGCGCGCCTGGGCGTCGACATCGACCTCGAGACCCGCACCCTGACCCACGACGACATCCTCGCCCTGGTCAAGGAGCTCGTGGGCCTGCCCCGGCTGCTGGGCATCCCCGAGAACGGCGAGGTCGAGATCAAGGACTTCGCGGCCGAGGCGGTCTCCATGCCCCGCGAGCCGGTCGCCGACCACCTCGACGAGTACGAGCACTTCGGCAACCGGCGGCTGCGTACGGTGGGCGAGCTGATCCAGGAGGCCTTCCGGATCGGCCTGTACCGCATGGAGCGGGTGGTGCGCGAGCGGCTGACCACCGAGGACGCCGACACCATCACCCCCCAGACCATCGTGAACATCCGCCCCGTGGTGGCGGCGCTGAAGGAGTTCTTCGGCTCCTCGCAGCTCAGCCAGTTCATGGACCAGACCAACTCGCTGGCCGGGCTGACCCACCGCCGGCGCCTCAGCGCGCTGGGCGCGGGCGGGCTCACGCGCGAGCGCGCGCCCATCGAGGTGCGCGACGTGCACCCCACCCACTACGGGCGGATGTGCCCCATCGAGACGCCGGAGGGCCCCAACATCGGCCTGATCGGCTCGCTGTCGTCCTTCGCCCAGGTCTCCGAGCACGGCTTCGTGACCACGCCGTATCGCGTGGTCAAGGACGGCATGGTGACCGAGGAGATCGTGCACCTGGACGCCACCCAGGAGGAAGAGCGGACGGTGGCCCAGGCCAACACGCCAGTCGACCCCAAGACTGGGCAGATCCTCTCCGACGACGTCCTGTGCCGCACGCAGGCGGGCTCCTACGTGCAGCGCACGGCGGCCGAGGTCGACCTCATGGACGTCTCGCCCGAGCAGATCTGGTCGGTGGCGACGGCGATGATCCCCTTCCTCGAGCACGACGACGCCAACCGCGCGCTCATGGGCTCCAACATGCAGCGCCAGGCCGTGCCGCTGCTGAAGACCGATGCGCCCCTGGTGGGCACGGGCATGGAGCGCCGCGCCGCCCACGACACGGGCGACGTCCTGCTGGCCCGCCGCGGCGGGACCGTCGGCCACGTCGACGCCCACCGCCTCGAGATCGAGACCGCGGACGGCCAGCGCGACACCTACACGCTGGACAAGTTCCAGCGCTCCAACCAGGGCACGCTCATCCACCAGAAGCCGCTGGTCCGAAGCGGCGACCAGGTGCCCGACGGCGCCCTGCTGGCCGACGGTGCGTCCACCAGCCAGGGCGAGATGGCCCTGGGCAAGAACCTGATGGTCGCCTTCATGTCCTGGGAGGGCTACAACTTCGAGGACTCGATCATCCTCTCCAAGCGCCTGGTCAAGGACGACGAGCTGTCCTCGATTCACATCGAGGAATACGAGATCGACGCGCGCACCACCAAGCTGGGCGACGAGGAGATCACCCGCGACATCCCCAACCGCTCGGAGGAGTCGCTGCGCAACCTCGACGACCGCGGCATCGTGCGCGTGGGCGCCGAGGTCAACTCGGGCGACCTGCTGGTGGGCAAGGTCACGCCCAAGGGCGAGACCGAGCTGACCGCCGAGGAGAAGCTGATCCGCGCGATCTTCAAGGAGAAGGCGCGCGAGGTCCGCGACACCTCGCTCAAGGTGCCCCACGGCGAGGAGGGCGTGGTCATCGACGTGATGACCTTCTCGCGCGACGCCGGCGACGACCTGCCCCCGGGCGTCAACGAGCTGGTGCGCGTGTTCGTGGCCAAGAAGCGCAAGATCGCCGAGGGCGACAAGCTCGCCGGCCGCCACGGCAACAAGGGCGTCATCTCCAAGATCGTCGAGGAGCAGGACATGCCCTTCCTGGAGGACGGCACCCCCGTGGACGTCATCCTCAACCCGCTGGGCGTCCCCAGCCGCATGAACGTGGGCCAGATCCTGGAGACGCACCTCGGCTGGGCCGCCGCGCAGGGCTGGTACGACGATCCCCAGTTCACGCCCGACGGCGACGGCGACGGCGACGGCGGGCGCACCTACGTGGCCACGCCGGTCTTCGACGGCGCCACCGTCGAGGACGTCGACCACGCGCTCGTGCAGTGGCAGAAGGGCCACACCGGTCGCATCCGGATGGACGTGGACGAGAGCCGGCGGCCCGGCGAGCAGGCCTCGGGCAAGTTCACCCTGTTCAACGGGCGCACCGGCGAGCCCTTCGAGCAGCAGGTGACCGTCGGGTACATGTACATCCTGAAGCTGCATCACCTGGTGGACGACAAGATCCACGCGCGCTCCACCGGCCCCTACTCGCTGGTCACCCAGCAGCCCCTGGGCGGCAAGGCGCAGTTTGGCGGCCAGCGCTTCGGCGAGATGGAGGTCTGGGCGCTGGAGGCCTACGGCGCGGCCTACACGCTGCAGGAGATGCTCACCATCAAGTCCGACGACACCGTCGGGCGCGTGAAGGCCTACGAGGCCATCGTCAAGGGCGAGAACATCGCCGAGCCGGGCGTGCCCGAGTCCTTCAAGGTGCTGCTCAAGGAGATGCAGTCCTTGGGCCTGGACGTCAACGTGGTCTCCGAGGAGGGCGCCAGCGGCGACCTGGCCGACGAGGACGACGACCTGCTGCGTGCCGCCGAGGAGCTGGGCATCGACCTGAGCGGCGTGCGCGCCGGCAACGGAGGGCCCGCCGACGAGCGCACCGAGACGACCGACACCACCGACGCCGCCGACGAGGACGCCGACGCCGACGAGCAGGCGTCCATCGACGCCGAGACCGAGATCGACCTGGGCGAGCCCGCCCCGGAGACCGAGTAATGACGAAGCACCGCAGGACGTTCTCCTGCCGAACCCGCAGAGCGGGAGTGAGGCGCTAACTAGTGATCGACATAAACAACTTCGACGCGATCGAGATCGGGCTCGCCAACTCCAAGCAGATCCGCGGCTGGAGCTCCGGAGAGGTCATCAAGCCCGAGACCATCAACTACCGCACGCTCAAGCCCGAGAAGGACGGGCTGTTCTGCGAGCGCATCTTCGGTCCCACCAAGGACTGGGAGTGCTACTGCGGCAAGTACAAGCGCGTGCGCTACAAGGGCATCGTCTGCGAGCGCTGTGGCGTGGAGGTCACGCGCTCGAAGGTGCGCCGCGAGCGCATGGGCCACATCGACCTGGCCGCTCCCGTGAGCCACATCTGGTTCTTTAAGGGCGTGCCCAGCCGCATCGGCTACCTGCTGGACATGGCGCCCAAGGAGCTCGAGAAGGTCCTGTACTTCGCGGCGTCCATCGTCACCTGGGTCGACGAGGAGGCCCGTGAACGCGACCTGAGTGACCTCGAGGGCCGCGTCAACGAGGTGCTCGACGCCTACGCCGCCGAGCGCGAGGAGCGCACCCAGGAGCTGCGCGAGGCGCTCGAGCGCCGCGTGGCCTTCCTGGAGAGCGGGTCCACCAAGGGCTTCGACGACGAGGACCACCTGTGGGCCGAGGCGCTGGACGTCGACATCAAGAAGCTCGACGAGGACGAGCGCTCCAAGCTGCTCAAGGAGCTGTCCAAGACCTTCGAGGCCGACATCGCCGACACCGAGGCCTACATCGAGGACGCCGCGGAGCGCATGCGCGCGGTGTGGGAGCTCTTCCGCTCGATGGACGCCAAGCAGATCGAGCACGACGAGACGATCTTTCGCGAGCTCAAGGAGCGCTTCGGCTCGCCCTACGGCTTCGGGGAGTACTTCCGCGGGGGCATGGGCGCCGAGTCGGTGCGCGACCTGCTCGAGCAGGTCGACCTCGACGCCGAGCGCATCGAGCTCGAGGAGCAGGTGAAGACCGCCAAGGGCCAGAAGCAGGCCCGCGCGGTCAAGCGCCTGAAGGTGGTCAGCGCGTTCATCCAGTCGGGCAACAAGCCCCAGCAGATGATCCTCGAGGCCGTGCCGGTCATCCCCCCCGAGCTGCGCCCCATGGTGCAGCTGGACGGTGGGCGCTTTGCCACCTCCGACCTCAACGACCTCTACCGCCGCGTCATCAACCGCAACAACCGGTTGAAGCGCCTGCTCGACCTGGGCGCGCCGGAGATCATCGTCAACAACGAGAAGCGCATGCTCCAGGAGGCCGTCGATGCGCTGTTCGACAACGGCCGCCGAGGGCGTCCCGTCACGGGGCCGGGCAACCGCCCCCTGAAGTCCCTGAGCGACATGCTCAAGGGCAAGCAGGGGCGCTTCCGCCAGAACCTGCTGGGCAAGCGCGTGGACTACTCGGGGCGCTCGGTCATCGTGGCCGGGCCGTCGCTGCGCCTGCACCAGTGCGGCCTGCCCAAGATCATGGCCCTCGAGCTGTTCAAGCCGTTCATCATGGCCCGTCTGGTTGAGCGCAAGGCCGCTCAGAACATCAAGGCGGCCAAGAAGATGGTCGACTCGGCCATCCCCGAGGTCTGGGACGTGCTCGAGGAGGTCATCCACGAGCACCCGGTGCTGCTCAACCGCGCGCCGACGCTGCACCGCCTGGGCATCCAGGCCTTCGAGCCCGTGCTCGTGGAGGGCAAGGCCATCCAGGTCCACCCGCTGGTCTGCCACGCCTACAACGCCGACTTCGACGGCGACCAGATGGCGGTGCACCTCCCGCTCAGCGCGGAGGCCCAGGCCGAGGCGCGGATCCTCATGCTGTCGGCCAACAACATCCTGTCGCCGGCCCATGGCTCGCCGCTGGCCACGCCGACCCAGGACATGATCCTAGGCACCTACTACCTCACCTACGGCAAGGAGGAGGAGGCGCTGCGCGAGGTGCGTCCGGCCAAGGTCTTCCGTACCGCGCAGGAGGCCGAGCTGGCCGTCGACACGGGGCTGGCCAGCTTGCACGACGAGTGCGAGTACCGCCCGGAGTGGAAGTCCGGTGAGCACTTCACCACGACCATCGGGCGCATCATCTTCAACGACCGCATCGAGCGGGCGCTGGAGGAGGCGCTGCACGAGGACTTCGACCGCGGCGCGTTCGAGTTCGTCAACAAGCCGATGCGCAAGAAGGACATCACCGTCTACATCGACGGGCTGGTGCAGACCTACGGCGCACCGACGATCTCCCAGGCGCTGGACGCCTTCAAGGACCTCGGATTCAAGTACGCCACCCAGGCAGGCATCACGGTGTCCAAGAACGATGTGGTGGTGCCAGCCGAGAAGGAGGAGATCCTCGCCCGCTACGAGGGCGAGGTCGCCGAGATCCAGGACCAGTACGAGATGGGTCTGATGGACGCCGAGGGGCGCCACGAGGCCGTGGTGGCCAAGTGGAACGCCGCCACCGACGAGGTCGCGGGGGCGATGGAGAAGAACTTCGACCCCATCAACCCCATCTACATGATGGCCAACTCCGGCGCGCGCGGATCGATGAAGCAGATCCGCCAGCTGGCCGGGATGCGCGGCCTCATGGCCAACCCCAAGGGCGAGATCATCGAGCGTCCGATCAAGGCCAACTTCATGGAAGGCCTGACCGTGCTCGAGTACTTCATCTCGACCCACGGTGCCCGCAAGGGCCTGGCCGACACGGCACTGCGCACCGCGGACTCGGGCTACCTGACCCGCCGCCTGGTCGACGTGGCCCAGGACGTGAGCATCCGCGCGGCCGACTGCGGCACGCACGAGTCGATCGGCCAGGAGCTGTTCAAGCCCTCGGGCGAGCCCAACGACAACCTCATCGGGCGGATCATGGCTGAGGACCTCGTCACCAACGACGGGCGCACGCTGCTGGAGACCGGGCAGGAGATCGATCGCCCGCAGCTGGCCGAGATGCTCGAGGCCTTCGAGGGCGGGCAGCTCGAGAAGACAGACACCGTCGCACCGCTTCCGATCAAGCCGCGGGTGCGCTCCGTGCTCAAGTGCGAGGCCCTCACGGGCGTGTGCCAGGCCTGCTACGGGCGCTCCATGGCCACCGGCAAGGTCGCGCAGGTGGGCGACGCGGTGGGCATCATCGCCGCCCAGTCCATCGGCGAGCCCGGGACGCAGCTGACCATGCGCACTTTCCACACCGGCGGCGTCGCCGGCGCGGACATCACCCACGGCCTGCCCCGGGTGGTGGAGCTCTTCGAGGCACGCAAGCCCAAGGGCCTGGCCAAGATCGCCGAGCAGGACGGCGTCGTGTCCGTCGAGGAGTCCGACAAGGCGATCACGGTGGTGATCACCGACGACGCGGGCGACGAGCACCGCCACACGTTCCCGCGGCGCACGCGCCTGTTCGTCGAGCAGGGCCAGCGCGTCGGGGCGGGCACGCAGCTCAACGAGGGGTCGCTGTACCCCCACGAGCTGTTGGCCATCCGCGGGCGCACGGAGACCGAGCAGTACCTCGTGCGCGAGGTGCAGGAGGTCTACAAGTCCCAGGGCGTGGACATCAACGACAAGCACATCGAGCTCATCGCGCGCCAGATGCTCAAGAAGGTTCGCGTGGACCAGAAGGGCGACACCGACTACCTGCCCGGGCAGTTCGTCGACCGCTTCGAGTTCGCGCGCGTCAACGACCAGCTCGGCGTCGACGGCGGCGAGCAGGCCCAGTTCGAGGACATCATCCTGGGCATCACCAAGGCCTCGCTGAACACCGACTCGTTCCTGTCGGCGGCCTCCTTCCAGGAGACCACCAAGGTGCTCACCGACGCCGCGCTGGAGGGGCGCATCGACCGCCTCAACGGCCTGAAGGAGAACGTGATCATCGGCAAGCTGATCCCGGCGGCCACCGGGCTGAAGCGCTACCGGCGCATCGCGATCGAGCCCTCCGAGCCGCTGCCGCGTGCGATGGACGACATCGGGCTCCTCGACCAGGACGAGATCGCCGCTGAGCTGGGCCTGCGCGAGGGCCTGGGCGGCCTGGGCGTCGAGCAGGAGATCGCCCAGCTGGACCGCATCGGCCGCGACGACGGGGAGGCCGGCTTCGAGGGGCTGGCCGACCTCGACGAGGACGGGGGCGACGGGCGCTGATATAGGGCGCGCCGCGGCTCATCGGAGTCAGGCTTTCGAGGGCCCGCCGTCTCCGGCGGGCCCTCGGATGATCGTTATCCTTCGTCGTCCTGCTCGACAAAGCATCTCTCGACGGCCAGGCGGTCCTGGTTGCCGATGGCGGGAGAGAAGACCACCAGCGTGTTGCCGCGTGCCCCGCTCTCCAGGTCGGGGGCGACCAGAGCCTGGGCGCTCTCAGCCTCGGATACCGAGTCGTAGACCAGGACGTAGATCTCGCGGCCCCCGGAGTCAGCGGCGGACACGAAGTCGTCGGCCTCCTCGGGCGCCGACCCCAGCGCGTCGATGTCCTCGGCGGCACCGACGCTGCGATTGTCGACGTCGCCGAGCAGCTCGGACTCCTTCAGGCAGCTCGTCACGGCGTAGGCGTCTCCACGATTCAGCAGTCCGAGGACGATGGACACGACGATGGCGAGCATGAGCACGAGGAGCGGTCTGCGCAGAGAACGGCCCCCCGGACGGTCGCCGAGACCGCCTCCCCGAGCCTGCGCCCTTGGTCCAGGCGCGCTCATGCTCCGGCCGGGGCGGACCTGCTCATCGCCTCGTACCACCGCGACGCCTCCGGGCGCCACAGGAGGAAGACGATGACCGCCGCCAGCACGAGCGACACCACGCCAACGAGCAGCGACAGGGTGGGTGTCGCGCCCGCTGCGCCGCTGACGGTCAGCAGGGTGAGGAGGACGTTGAGAGCGCCGAGCACCGTGGCGACGATGCGTGCCCAGACCTTGCCCCGGCGGTTCATGACGGCCATCAGCACCCACAGCGCCACGCTCATGGCGCCGACCACGACGGCGATGGCGATCGTGGTGGCGATTACGGTATCCAGGCTGGTTCCGGCAGGAAGTCCCTGACGGGACAACTGCTCGCGGATGGTGTCGACCTGGACCACGGCGATGATCACGCTGAGCGCTGAGATCGCGGCGCCGACCCACATGAGCAGGACCGCGGTGCGCACCGGCTGTGGTGGCTCTGAACGCGACCCCGGGCTGGCAGCAGAAGGGTGAGTCATCGACCGTCTCCTCTCGTGTGTCTCAAGCGCACCAGCTTCCGCCCTCATCGCCGCCGCCGTGGGTCATCGTCGGCCGCGATGACCTCTGAACCGGGTGGCCGCCTGCGAGGTGAAGGCCCGAATGTCGAGCGTAGCGAGTGCTCGCTGGCGAGACCAGGAGCTTGGTGATGGTGTGCGATGTCTCGCGGGCGAGACCACCGCGATGCGCCGGCAATCCTCCACGCGCGTGCGCACCCGGCCGATCGTCTTGCGCTGGCGCAGCATCGTGCCGGCATCAAAGTCCCGCGCCGAGGCCGGCCGCCTGGGCGGGCCTGACCGGCGGGTGCGCGGATAGGCCGTCAGGTCCGGGTGGGAGCCGGTCGCTCCCTCGGCCAACTTGTGCTTCTCCGTGTGCTCGCCAACCGTCATGCACCCTCCGTTCGTCCGCGCCGGTTACCCGCGAGTTCAGGATGTCAGGTTGCGTGCATCCTGGGCACCCCGGCGTATCATCCGCTGGCCGCGTCCGCCTCCGCAGCCATGAGGGAACCATGACCGCAGCCGGCATCGGCCGCGACGGAGCTGAGGGCAGCACCGGAGACGGGCGAGGGAGGCGCGGGAAGGGTCCGCGCCGGGGAAGCGCCCTTCGCGCGCGATCACCCCTTCCACGCGTCCCCGAGCCACCAGGGCCAGTAGCAGGACCGTCGTGAGCACGAACCCACGGTCGCGCAGGCGCTGGCGGATCTCGCGCAAGAGGACGATGCGTACGGCCTCCCAGCTCATCCGCGCGCACGGTAGCGGCCTGCGTGTCGTCCGGGCTGCGCGCACGGCTAAGGTGGCGAACGTGCTCGAGATCTCCCACCTCTCGCACGCCTTCGGGAACCGTCAGGCGCTGGACGACGTGACGTTCTCGGTGCCACCGGGGGAGCTGGTCGGCTTCGTGGGACCCAACGGAGCGGGCAAGACCACCACCATGCGCTCGGCGCTCGGCTTGCTGCGGCCCGATCGGGACGAGGTGCGCTGGCTGGGCGACCGGTCGATCACGGCGTGCGCCGCGGTTTGGCTACATGCCCGAGGAACGTGGCCTGTATCCGAAGATGCGCATCGGCGAGCACCTGCGCTTCCTGGGCGAGCTGCGGGGAATGGGCGCACGCCGGGCTACGGAGGCGTCCACCCGATGGATGGAGCGCCTGGGGGTGCGTGAGCGTGCCGACGATGCGATCGAGAAACTGTCGCTGGGCAATCAGCAGCGCGTGCAGCTGGCCGCGGCGCTGGTGCACCAGCCCGATGCCCTCCTGCTCACGAGCCGTTCTCGGGGCTGGATCCCTCGGCCTCGACGACCTGGCGGGAGTGCTTAGGGAGGAGGCTGCCCGCGGCGCGGCGGTGGTGTTCTCCTCTCATCAGCTCGAGCTGGTCGAGCGTCTGTGCCACAAGGTGGCGATCATCTTCGAGGGGCGCCTGCTGGCCTTCGGCGACGTCGACTCCCTGCGCGATGGGCGGGCGGGGCGTCGCGTGCGCGTCCAGCTCGAGGAGGGTGGGTGCGACTGGGCGCGCAAGCTCGAAGGCGTGCGGGTGGTGGGCGACGACGAGCGCGGCTGCGTGCTTGAGCTTGCTCGCGATGCGGATTCCCAGCAGGTCCTCGACGCCGCTCAGGTGGCCGGGCGGCCGCGCCACTTCGGCTTCGAGCGCCCCACGCTCACGGAGCTGTTTCGCGAGACGCTCTCGGGCGAGCGCGCCCCCGCGGCGACTGGCTGACACGCGCGTACCGGCGGGCTCCGGCCGTGGCCGGTGAACGACCTGGCGTGGCCCGGTGGTGCTGATCGGCACCCTCCTGGCGGTGCATCGCCTGCGGCCCGAGGCCTGAGTGGCGCTCAACGGCCGGCGCGCAGCGCCGCAGCGAACTCCGCGCCCGCCCCCCCGCGCGCCTCGATGACCGAGCGCGCGCGCAGGCAGGTGCGCATCCGCCGAGGCGCGACGGCCTCGTCGAGGCGCAGGAGGTCGCAGTCGCCGTCCAGCCACAGCAGATCGAGCGCGAAGCGCATGCCCATGGTCTGGATGGAGCGACATGGGACGAGATGCAGCGCGACGTCAGCCGGAAGGTCGTCCAGCCCGGCCAGGCCGCGCCCGCGGGTGCGGCGGGTGGCCGCCCGGCACAGGCGCAGGCCGCCGGGAAGCTCCCGGGCGGGCAGTGCGGCCAGGCGCTCGGGCAGGATGGTCAGCGCCCAACCCCCTCGGCCCAGCGCAGCAGCCGCGCCGTCTCGCGTTGGGTCAGCCCGGTGGCCGGGTCGGTGGCCACCAACAGCGTGGGGGCTGGACGGGCGGCCGCCCAGGCGTGGCAGCGTTCATCGTGGGCGTCGTCGACCCAGGCCAGGGGGCGGCTGGCCGCGTGGGTGTCGATGCCCCGCAACTTCCAGTGGGCGCCCGGCTCACCCGGATTGGCGTCGAAGCTCACCAGCGGGTAGGGCCCGACGCCCAGCGCGTGAGGGAGGTACTGGTTGGCCTTTTCCTCCCACCCCGAGCACCATGCGGGCTCGAAGCACTCGGCCAGCACGTGCAGGTGGCGTGCCGCCGCACCCGACAGGAAGTGGACGACCCCGTCGACGACGCACCAGGTCCCTGCGGGCGCCGCCGTACGGTCGAAGCCCCACAGCGACAGGACACCGTCGATGTCGATGAGCAGGAGCGGTTTGTCACGAGTTCGCAAAAGGTGTCTAAAGATGTCGCGCACGCGGCTCGGCCCTTCGTCGTGGACGCTATGGTCCCGCTCCGACGGGCAACGGGTACCAGACGTGTGGCCCCCGGCCCGTCGACATACGGCTACGACCCCTGCCGCCGCGCGGTGACGACCCCCTCCGATCCGCCGTCCCATTCTGCCTTTGAGCCTTCACCTCGGCATCCTGCTGGCGCTCGCCTGCGCCGTGGCCACCAACCTGGCCTTCCTGTTCAAGCACCGCGGCGCCTGCACAGCGGCGGCGGTGGACATCCGCCGTCCCCTGCGTACCGCCGGTGCCCTGTGGTCGTCGACGTGGTTTGCGGTGGGCATGCTCGTGGGCGGCGGCGCGTGGCTGCTGCACGTCGGCGCCCTCGCGCTCGCCCCGCTGTCAGTGGTGCAAGCGGTGCTCGCGGGCGGCCTCGTGCTGCTGGCCGTGATGGCCGACCGGCTCTTCGGCCAGCGGGTGGGCCGGCGGCAGTGGTGGGGGCTGGCCTGCACGGCCGCGGGACTGGTGCTGCTGGGGGTGACGCTGCCCGCCTCCACCGGCGACAGCTCGGGCTTCTCGCTGCCCGCGATGATCGCCTTCGAGGCCGGACTTTTCGGCCTGGGCGGCCTGCTCGTCCTCGGCCCGCGCCTCGGCGGGTCCGCCGAGCACCACGGGGTGATGCTCGCCGCTGCCGCGGGTCTGCTCTTCGGCGTGTGCAACATCGGCGTCAAGGCGCTGACGGG
>DASZCY010000016.1:0-6711 GCA_035942615.1 Solirubrobacteraceae bacterium
CTGGCGGTCTGGTCGAGCGGCCCGTCGAGCAACTCCATGACCCGCGAGTCGCCCCAGATCGTCTCGTGCGCCTCGGGCGCGTCGTCGGGGACGAACGCCCGAAGCGCGAGACGGTCGGTGACCAGTGGGAGCGGCGCGTCAGCCTCCCTGGCGACCCAGCGAGCTCACGGGGAGGGCCACGATGGAGGTGGCTCCCGCGCGCCAGGGGATCCGGTCGGCGGCGCAGGTCAGCACCATGTCGACGGGTCCCGACGTCGTGCGCGTGGTCTGGAGCGCCAGCGTGGCCGAGTAGGCCGCGCCGGGCGAGGTGATGGGCGCGAAGGCCTCGTCGGTGGCCCCGGCGGCGTCCAGCCGGCAGCGGCCGGTGGTCGTCTTGCCGCTCTCCAGGAGCTGGCCGAGGAGCTCCTGCTGGGCCTGGTCGGGACTCAGGACGGTCTTGGCCAGCACCACGTAGGCGCCCGCCGGGACGTCCCTGAGACGAGCGACCTCCACGCTCTGGCCCGTTCCGCCATTGGGCCCGGTGGACCGCACGACCTCGAGGGCCTGGCTCCCGCCCATCGCGCCCCGGACGCTGGGGTGGAGCTTGGACGACGTGACCGAGTTGTCCCTGAGCTTGGTTTTCGAGATGGCACCAGCGGCGATGTCGATGCCCTGGATCGACCGGTTCTTGATCTGCTTGCCGGTGAGCAGCGTGGCCGCGGTGGCCGTGCCGGCGGTCGAGACGACCAGCGCCACCATGGCCACGATCATGGCTGGACTGGGCCGGAACCTTCGCATTGGATGAACCCCCTGATTGACGCCGCGGGCCCGCACCTGCGGCAGTTACGGGCAAGACTACCCCTCCTCGCGGGTGCCGTGGGGAGGTGGCCGCCCTCGCCCGCCCGGCGCCTCGTCTATCGTTGCGGCTCTTGGTCGACTCGCCGGTCAACGGCACCTAGGCATGCGCGCCGCGGCCGTCCAACTCACCTCCACCGGGGACAAGGATCGCAACCTGGAGACGGCGGACCGCCTCGTCCGCGCGGCCGCGCGCGACGGCGCTCGGCTTGTGGTGCTTCCCGAGAAGTGGAGCGTGCTGGGCGATCTCGAGGCGCTGCGCGCAGGGGCCGAGCCGCTCGAGGGCCCCGCGCTGGCCTGGGCGCGGTCGGTGGCCCGCGAGCTGGGCCTGGACCTGGTAGCGGGCTCGGTCTCCGAGCGGGTGCCGGGGGCAGAACGCCTGCGCAACACGTGCGTGCACGTGGGGCCCGACGGGCGCGACCGCGCCGTCTACCGCAAGCTGCACATGTTCGACGTGGAGGTCGACGGGACGGTCTACCGTGAGTCGGAGGGCGAGGAGCCCGGCGACGAGGTCGTGGTGACCACCGCCGCCGGCGGCGTGGAGGTGGGGCTGAGCGTCTGTTACGACGTGCGCTTCCCCGAGCTGTACCGCGCGCTGGCCGTGCGCGGCGCGCGCGTGATCGCCGTTCCCTCTGCCTTCACCCTCGCCACCACCCGTGACCACTGGGAGGTGCTGCTGCGCGCCCGCGCCATCGAGGAGGCCTGCTTCGTGGTGGCCGCCAACCAGATCGGCGAGCATCCGCGGGCGGGCGGGGCCCCGTATCGCTCTGGCGGGCGGTCCATGATCGTCGACCCGTGGGGCGTGGTGCTGGCCGTAGCCCCCGACACCGAGACCCACGTGATCGCCCACCTCGACCTCGACGCGCAGGATCGCGTGCGCCGCGACATGCCCTCGCTGAGCCACCGCCGTCCGGAGGTTTACGGCTGATGGCCGCCGCGCGCGCCACCGCCTCCGAGAAGCGCCGCCTGATCCTCGACGCGGCCGTGAAGGTCTTCGCCCGTCAGGGCTTCCACGCCTGCCGCGTGTCGGACATCGCCGACGAGGCCGACGTGGCCTACGGCCTCGTCTACCACTACTTCACCTCCAAGGACCAGATCCTCGACACCCTCTTTCTGGAACGCTGGGACGTGCTGCTGGAGGCCATCCGCGAGACCGACGGGCGCCAGGTGCCCGCGCGCGAGAAGCTCGCGGCCATCGCCTCGTTCATCGCCGACTCCTACCGCCACGATCCGGATCTGATGAAGGTCATCATCGTCGAGGTCACCCGGGCGGCCAACTCCTTCGGGCGCACCCACCTGCCCAAGATCGACGAGGCCTACGGGCTCATCGCCGACATCGTGGCCAAGGCCCAGGCGGCGGGCGAGTTCAAGTCGGTGGTCACCCCCCAGTTCGCGGCGCTGGCCTTCTACGGCACGATCGAGCAGATGCTCACGGGATGGATCTTCGGCCTGCTGCCCCAGGACGAGGAGGACGTCGAGCGCGCCAAGGCCTTTGTGGTCGAGACGATCTGCGGCGGCCTCGACGTCGGGTCGATCTGATTGGATAGCTGGCGATGAGCGACAACGATCTCGTCAAGCGGCTGGCCTGGTCGGGCCTGCTCGCGGGGATCGGCGCGGTGGCCTCCATGGCCACCACGCGGCTAGCGGCGATCCTCTACCGGCGCATGTTCGACGAGGACCCGCCCGAGTGAGCACCGCACGCTGGCATCAGGACGACGAGCCCGACGCTCGCCCCGAGGTCGACGAGGAGCCCCCCTCGACGGCCGAAGGCGTGGTGCCCACGCAGGAGCCGACGCCAGCACAGCTCGCGGAGGGTCCCGCCGTGGCCGGCGACGAGGCCGCCACCCCCCCGCCCGAGCCGGAGCGGGCCATCCCCGTCTCGGAGAGCTCCCACCGCCAGCCGCCCGGCGGCGCGGTGCCCTTCGGCGGGCCCGATCCCGCCGCGTCCGCCGAGCCGGCCCAGCGCCCCGAGGTGCTCGCCGGCGCGGCGTTTGCCGGTGGCCTGGTCGTGGCCATGCTCCTGCGCCGGGTGCTCAGCTGACCATGGACGGCGCGCGCGACCGCGATCCCGACCGCGAAGGCGTCGGCGACGCCCTGCAGGACGTGGCCGAGCGCGTGACGCTGCTGGTCCGCGAGGAGATCGCGCTGGCCAAGACCGAGGTCTCCCAGAAGGTCTCCACGCTGGGCAAGGGCATCCTGATCGGCGTGGTCGGGGGGGTGTTCGCCTTCTTCGGCCTGTTCATCCTGCTCGAGGGCTTCTCGTGGCTGGCCTACTGGGCGATCCCCTTCCCCGACGAGGCCTTCTTCTGGGGTTTCTTCATCGTCGCGGGGCTGCTGTTCATCCTCGGGGGCGTGGCCGGCTACCTGGCCGCCCGCGCCGTGAAGGCCGGCTCGCCGCCCACCCCCGACATGGCCGTGGAGGAGGCGCGGCGCATCCGCCAGACGGTCAGCGGCGACGCGCCGCCGCCGGCCCGCTCCGAGGAGCTGCCCGGATGATGGCCCAGCGCAGCCCCGAGGAGATCCGCGCTTCGATCGAGCTCAACCGCGTCGAGCTGGGGCAATCGCTCACGCGCCTGCGCGGCGAGGTGGCCGAGCTGACCGACTGGCGGGGCCACTTCGCCCGCCACCGCACCAAGGTTCTCGTGGGCGCCGCGGTCGCGGGCTTCGTGCTGGGCGGCGGGCTGGCCGCCATCGGCGGGCTCATGCGCCGCCGCGGCTGAGGGCCCCACGGCCGGGGACGCGGGATGAGCGTGTGGGAGCAGCTCACGACGCGCCAGCTGGCCCGACTCCTGGGCACGCTGCTGCTCTTCGCGGCGCTGCTCTACGTCCTCTACGTCGCGCGCAACGTCATCGTGCTGGTGGGCATCTCGCTGTTCCTGGCCATCGCGCTGGGCCCGGCCGTCGACCTGCTCACGCGCGGGCCGCTGCCGCGCGCGGCGGGGATCCTGTTGGTCTACGTGCTCATCATCGCGGCGGTGGTGGGCGTGAGCCTGCTGGTCATCCCGCCGGTGGTCGAGCAGGTGGAGACCCTGGCCACCGACCTGCCGGGATACCTGCAGGATCTGCGCCGAAGCGCCACCTTTCGCGAGCTGGACGAGCGCTACGGGCTGATCGAGCAGCTCCAGCAGCAGGCCGCCACGCTGCCCCAGCGCCTGGGCGACGCCGCCGGGGCGCTACAGGCAGTGACCTTCGGCGCCTTCACCACCATCTTCGAGCTGCTCACGGTGCTGACCATCACCTTCTTCCTGCTGCTGGACGAGCGGCGCATCTTCGAGCTGGGCCTGGCCATGGCCGGTTCCCGGCGGTCCCCGCGCCTTCGCCAGATCGGCCTGCGCATCTATCGCTCCACCGCGGGCTATGTGGCCGGCGCGCTGACCATCGCGGCGATCAACGCGACGCTCACCTTCATCACGCTGACCCTGCTCGGTGTGCCCTTCGCGGTGCCCCTGTCGGTGCTGATGTTCTTCTTCGGGCTCATCCCGCTGGTGGGCGCGACCATCGGCGGCGCCGTCATCCTGCTGGTCACCCTGTTCACCAACTTCCCCACCGCCACGCTCGTGTACCTGGTGGTGCTCGTCGTCTACCAGCAGGTCGAGAACAACGTCCTCCAGCCCTTCGTCTACCGGCGCACGGTCAACGTCCCCCCGCTCGTGGTCATCCTGGCCATCCTGGTGGGCAGCGCCCTGCTGGGCGTGCTGGGTGCGCTGGTGGCCATCCCGGTGGCCGCTGCGGTGCAGATCCTGCTGGGCGAGTACGGCCCCGAGCCGCTGCGCCTCACGCCGCCTGCGGAGGAGGAGGCGGAGCCGGGGGCCCACCCGCTTGAGGGCCAGGCGGAGCCTGAGGCCCCGTCGCCGGAGGGGAAGGAGGAGCCTGAGGCCTTGCCGCCAGCAGGCGGGACGGAATCCCTCCCACCCCGATGAGCCCGGGGCCGGTGTGGGCGCCAATGACCGGTCCGACCTCCGAGACGCAGAGCGGGTCGGTGCCGAACAGCTCACGCCCGCGCTCGGTCAGTCGCGCGGCCTGGTCGGTGGCCTGGATGTGCTGCACCATCCAGGCGTCGCGTCCCTCGTCGCGCAGCGAGCGGGCGAAGTCGACCATCCGCTCGAAGGCGCGCCCCGATGTGCGCACCCGCTCGACCGGGGTGATCTCCGATTCCACGGCGAGGATGGGCTTGATCTTCAGCGCTCCGCCCACCCAGGCCTGCGCGCGCCCGACCCGTCCGCCGCGGTGGAGGTACTCCAACGTGTCAATGCAAAACCACATGCGCAGGTGCTCGCGCGCCTCCCGCGCGCGAGCGAGCGCCGCGTCGAGGGTCTCGCCCGCGCCCGCCGCCCTCTGCGCGGCGAGCGCGACGAACCCAAAGCCCCCGCACGCGGTGGCCGAGTCGAGCACCTCGACGCGCCCGCGCCCGCGCTCCTGCAGCTGCTGGGCGGCCTGACGGGCCGAGTCGGTGGTGCCCGACATGCCCGCGGACAGGTGAATGGACATCACCTCGTGTCCGGCGTCGACCAGCGGTTCGTAGATCTCGAGAAAGTCGCCCACCGAGGGCTGCGAGGTGGTCGGCAGGTCCCTGGCCGCGCGCAGCTCGTCGTAGAAGCCGTCGAGGTCGGTGATCTCGCTCTCGCGCTGCAGCCGGTCGCCCCAGCGCACGTAGAGGGAGACCTGGTGGAGGTCGCTCACCGTCGGCAGGTCGGGCGGTAGGTAGTGCGTGGTGTCGGTGACCACCGCAACGGCCATCGCGCTCGGACCCTATCGGCCCGGCGGGGACGAAGCGATCTTCGCCACACTGGGCCGATGGCGACCCTCTTGCGCTGTGGCACCCCCACGGACTGGCTGTGCCCGTGCGGGCGCGTGGCCCGCGAGCTGCGCCGGGCCGGGGTGGAGGCCGAGGAGGTGCGCGTCGGCCGGCGGCGCACCCGCCGCGACGAGGTGCGCGCACTCACCGGTCAGCCGCACGTGCCCGTCCTGGTCATCGACGGCGAGGCGATCTGCGACTCCCACCGGATCGTCGAGCACCTCGGATGGCGTACCGAGCAGGTCGCCGGCGGGGCCGTGCCCGGGTCGCGGTGAAACGCCACCGCGCGAACCGCGCGGCTATGTCCGCGGCGCAGGTGGCGCCCCGGGTGCGGGGCGCTCGCTGCTCAGCCCAGCCGGTTCTCGGGCTGCAGGGTAGGGGCGGCCTGCGGCGCGGCGTCGGGCGCCTGGGCCGGCGCGTCGGCCGGCGCGTCGTGGCCGAGGGTCTCAGCCAGCTCGCCGCTTTCGTACATCTCCATGACGATGTCGCAGCCGCCGACCAGCTCACCCTTGACGAACAGCTGGGGGATGGTGGGCCAGCCCGACATGCCCGACAGCTCCTGGCGGATGCGCGGGTCGGGCAGGATGTCGACCGCCGCGAAGGGGGTCTCCAGGGCCTGCAGGGCGGCCACCGTGCGCGCGGAGAAGCCGCACATCGGCTGCTGGGGCGTCCCCTTCATGAAGAGGATCACCTCGTTGTCACCGATGGCCTCGGCGATGGCGTCGCGGATCTGGTTCTCGCTCATGGGACCTCCGTCTTGAGAGAAAGCGCGTGGATCTCCCCGCCGAGCTGCCCGTCGAAGACGTCGTAGACCAGCCGGTGCTGCTGGATGCGGCTCAGCCCGTCGAACGATGCGGCGACGACCCGTGCGTCGAAGTGCACATTGTCGGCGCTGCTGACCTCCGCGCGAGCACCGGGGATCGCGGCCTCGATGCGCTGCTCGAGCTCCTGGGGAGTGGGCATGCTCCCAGCCTAGTCAGTATGGACGCATGGGGCTGGTCCTCGTGCGTCGCATCTTTCGCGGGTTGACAATCGCGGGTGTTGAGGGCCGCAACGGCCACCGCATACGACCTGCTTGGAGG
>DASZCY010000017.1:0-4740 GCA_035942615.1 Solirubrobacteraceae bacterium
CTTCTGCATGGCAAGCAGACGCTCTAGCCAACTGAGCTACAGCCGCGCGAGGGGGCGAGTATAGCCAGCGGGCCAGGGCCCATGGGCAGGGCTCTCCTGCGCAACAGACCGTCGGGGCCAAGGTCGGGGACTGCGGTCATCCGCGGCGTGTACGGTCGACGCGATGCGCGACTATCGCCCGCAGTCTGAGAAATCTCGCCTTGAGAAGGTGCTGCAGGTCTTTGCTCAGTCGCGCCTGGGAGGCAAGCTGTTCATTACTGTCTTCCCCGCGATCGATCGGCGGCTGATGCCGCTGACGCGAGGCAGGCTGTCCACGGGGCTCGGGCAGCCGGTGGTGCTGTTGCACGTACGTGGCGCGAAGAGCGGCATGGAGCGCACGACGCCGCTGCTGGCGACAAAGCACAGCGATCGGGCATCCTCGTGGCGTCAAAGGCCGGAGCGACCCGGCACCCCGCCTGGTTTCACAACGTCAGGGCCAACCCGGACATCGAGCTCACCATCGAAGGCAAGCGGCGCCCGATGCGCACCCGCGTCGTCGAAGGTGAGGAACGCGAGCGGCTGTGGGCGACGGCCTGCGACAACTACTCGGGCTACGCCACCTATCAGCGGCGAGCGGGCGACCGCGTCATCCCGGTGATCGCCGCGACGCCGCGGTGAGAGCTTTGAGCAACGCCCGCCGCCCGGCCCGTCCGCTCGCCCTTCGCCGCTTTGTCACTGAGCCGCGTCCTCGGTGTCGTAGACCTCGCCGGCCGCGTGGCCCATCACGCGGTCGGCCATCTCCCGCTTCATGGCGTCGAGCCGCCGCTCCTGCTCGGCGGTGCGCTCCTCGGTGCGCGCCAGGTCGAGGAACTCGTCGGTCACGAACCCCTCGCGCAGCACCAGCGCGACGCGGCGGTCCCGGTAGCCCAGGCGGAAGACGAAGCGCTCAAGGGTCCGGCCGCGCTCGGGACGGGCGAGGGCCGGGTCGACGTGGTAGCGGTCGCCCGTGACGGCGCGCGTAACCATCTCGAAGGCATCGCGCGCGCCGGGGCCTCCGAAGGCGGTCTCCACGACGATCTTCCGGCGCTCGCAGGGACCCCCCGGATCGAGCAGCGGAAGCGCGCGTTCGAGGACCTTGAAGGCGTGGGCCACTCCGCCGGGCGCGCTGGGGCCGTGGTACTTCAGGAGGTCCTCGAAGGAGAAGGTGATGGGCTGTCCTCGATCGAGGACCTCGAGCGTCCTGGTCACCAGGCGCAGCCTCTCATGGGAGTTGATCTCGCTGCCACGCGGCGGCGCTCGCTACCGGGCGTCAGCTGGACGGCGCGTAGCGGTGGTGGAGCATGAGGTCGTTGCCGTCGGGGTCGGTGAAGAAGGCCATGTGGCAGACCCCGGTGTCCAGGGTCTCGCCGAAGAACTCGACGCCCCGGGCCTCGAGCTCGGCGCGGGCCGCGGCGACGTCGTCGACGTGCAGGGCGGGGTGGGCGTTCTTCTGCGCGGTGAAGGTCATGCCGAGCTTCTCGGGCTCCCAGATGCCGAAGCACGTCTCGCCGGCCCACGCCTCGAAGCGGGCGTGGTCGTCGGGGCGCAGCCCGAGCGTGTCGATGTAGAAGGTGCGTGAGCGCTCGGCGTCGCGGGAGGGGACGCCGATGAAGTCGAGCTTGGTGATCATGGGCCGATCCTCGCTGATGGCGTCCGCCATGACCACCTCCGGCGACCACGTCTTCACCCAGCGTGCGCTCGACCGTCGCCGGCGCCGAGGGTCAGGGCAGGATCAGGTGGCTGTCGCCGAACTCGTGCCAGCGAAGGCCGTGGGCGCGTGCTGCGCGGTAGGAGCGCTCCAGGAGATCCGCTCCGGCGGCCGCCTCCAGCAGCGACAGATGCGAGGACTGCGGCTCGTGCCAGCCGGTCAGCAGGCCATCGACCGCGCGCAGGCCGCGCTCGGGGGTGACGACCAGGCTCGTGCGCCCCTGGCCGGGACGCACCGTCCCGTCGCGAGCGGCCACCGTCTCCAGGGCACGCACGACCGTCGTGCCCACGGCGATCACACGGCCGCCATGGCCGCGGACCGCGCCGACCAGCCACGCGGTGGTCGCCGGCACGCGGTAGCGCTCGGCGTAGGGTGGCTCGCCGTGCTCGAGCGAGGAGACCCCGGCGTGCAGCGTGACCGGCGCGACCAGGACGCCCCGGGCGACGAGCTCGGTGACCAGGGCGGTGGTGAAGGGACGCCCGGCACTGGGCATCTCCGCGCTGCCGGGGTCGAGCGCGAAGACCGTCTGATGGGCCTCCAGTGGCTGTGCCCGCTCGGCGTGGGCGTAGCGGATCGGATGCCCGTGGCGGCGCAGGTAGGACCCCAGCGGCGTCGCGAGTCTCAGCCGCGCGACGCACAGTCGTTCACTGTCCGCGTGGCGCGAGAGCAGCTCGGCGTGACCGCCCGCCGGCAGCAGGACGCGGGCGCCGATCGGCGGGCGGGGCAGAGGCCGCAGCTCCTGCGTGCGAAGCTCGACGACCCAGGTGCCCTCCTGCGCGGGGGTGGACAGGCGCAGCTCGACCTCTCGCCCCTCCAGCCGGCCGGGCAGCGCCGCAGCGAGCGTGGCGGAGGTGTTGACGACCAGCAGGTCGCCGGGGAGGAGGTGGCGCGCCAGGTCGGCGAAGCGGGCGTGCACGAGGGCGCCGTTGCCGCGGGTGGCCACGAGCATGGCGATGCCTGAGCGCCCGGGGTCGGCCGTCGGCGGCGGCGTGGTGGTGGCGGGCGTCGCCGCCGCCGAGGATCTGGGTCCCGAGGACGCTGAGGGGCCGGGGCCCTCGGGGGGAGCTGTCGCGACCAAGCCCGTCATCGGGCCGCCGCCACCAGGTCCCGCGCGCGATGGCGTCCGCCGGGGACCCGACCCTCGATGAGGGCGAGCAGGCCCGGCACGCTCTCCTCGGGCGGCGGGCGGTCGGAGATGTCCTCACCGGGAAACGCCTCCTGGTGCATCTGCGTGCGCATGTCGCCAGGGTCGACGGCGTGCACGCGCAGGCCCGGGTGCTCGGCCGCGAGGATCGCCGTGAGCTGCTCGAGCGCTGCCTTCGAGGACCCGTAGCCGCCCCATCCCGCGTAGGGCTCGATCGCCGCGTCGGAGGTGACGGACAGGACGATCGCACCGCGATGCAGGAGTGGCAGGGCGAGTTGCACGAGCGCCAGCGGCGCGACCACGTTGATCTCGAGGACGCGGCGCAGTTCGTCGAGCGGGAAGTCGGCCAACGCCGGGCGGGGGCTGGGACCCAGCAGGCTGGCGTTGTTGACCAGCAGGTCGATCGGCCCGCCCGCGGCCACGACGAGCGCCTGGCGATGGGCGGGGTCGGCCACGTCGCCGGGGACGGGTACGACGCCGGGCAACCCGTGCGTGGCCCGCGCGAGGGCGTCGCCCTCGCGCGCGTCCACGATCAGCCGCCAGCCGCGCTGGGCGAGGGCGCGAACCAGCGCGAGGCCCAATCCGCGCGACGCTCCGGTGACGATGCCCACCGGCCGCTCCTCGGGGGGCATGTCAGGCCTCCACGGGCACGCCGTGGCGGGCGACGACGCGGTCGTAGTTGAGGCGCAGCAGCGCGATCACCTGTCGCACGTCGGTCTCGCCCTCGATCCGCCGCGCGGCGAGGCCGGGCGAGGCGACCGGATGAGGGACCACCCGGCGGGCCTCCAGCAGCTCGGCACGCAGCTGCCGCGGGAAGGCGAAGTGGGCGACGCGGTCGCCGTGCAGGTGGCCGATCTCGCGCCTGCCCACGGTGAAGGCGAGGGAACCACGATCTCCCGCGCCCGCCTCGACGCCCGGCCACGCCGTGACCTCCTCGGTGATCCGCTGGCTAGGGGTGGGTGACTCGGGCATCGCGTGCCTCCGCAGGGTGGAGTGGGACGGTCGGGGCGAACCTACAAGCTCAAGTGCACTTGAAGTCAAGGCCCAGGTGTGGTCTCCTGCGCTCGGTGGCCACCCTGCTCACCATCGGCGAGGTCTCGCGGCGCAGTGGCGTGGCCTCCTCGGCGCTGCGCTTCTACGAGGAGCGGGGCCTGATCGCCTCCGAGCGTGCCGGCTCCGGGCACCGCCGCTACCCGCGCGCGGTGCTGCGGCGGGTGGCCTTCATCGTCTTCGCCCAGCGCGTCGGGTTGACGCTCGAGGAGATCGGTGCGCAACTGGCCAAGCTGCCGGGGGGACGCGCGCCCGACCGCGGCGACTGGTCGCGGCTGTCGAGCACGTGGACGGCGCGCATCGAGGAGCGCATCGCCGAGCTCGAGCTCCTCAAGGCGGGGCTCACGGAGTGCATCGGCTGCGGCTGCCTGTCACTGACCCGCTGCCCGCTGGCCAACCCCGACGACCGGGTCGCACGCGACGGCCCCGGCCCGCGCTTTTGGGTGGGCGAGGGGCCGCCGGCCTAGCCCACGCCGGCGGGAGGCGGCTCGCGCCCGATGAGCTCGACCCTTGTCGTGCTGGCCGCGCACCGCGACGACCCCCCGCAGTTCGAACCGGCGCGCACCTGGTTGGACGGCCTGCTGGAGTCCGGCAAGCCCTTTGCGGTGACCGTTCTCACGCGGGATCGTTCGTCCGCTGGCCACCAATCGCAGGATCTTCCTCACGCCGACTCCGGTCGAGGACGCGTTTGCCTACCTGCGTGCGCTGCGCGACCAACCGGGCCATCTGACCCTGTTGCCCGGCCCAGGTCATCTGGAGCTCTTCGAGCGATCGTGCCGCACCGCGGATGCCATGGGCGATCTCGCGCCCGACGCACAAC